>JAGBVS010000035.1 GCA_017630195.1 Bacteroidales bacterium
GATAAAAATATACACTATGGAAAAACTCATCATCACTGCTGCTATCTGCGGCGCAGAAGTAACTAAAGAACAAAACCCTGCTGTTCCTTATACAGTAGAGGAAATCGTGAGAGAAGCTAAGTCAGCCGTTGACGCTGGCGCTGCTATCGTTCACCTTCATGTCCGTTTCGACGACGGCACTCCAACACAAAACGCTGCTCGTTTCCAAGAATGCGAAGAAGCTATCTACAAGGCATGTCCTAACGTAATCTTGATTCCTTCAACAGGCGGCGCTGTTGGCATGACACCAGACGAACGTCTCCAGTCAACAGACACAAACCCACTTCCTGAAATGGCAACATTGGACTGTGGTACATGTAACTTCGGCGACGAAATCTTCGACAACACAATGCCAACGATGCGTGCTTTCGGCAAACGTATGTTAGAACGCGGCATCAAGCCAGAATACGAATGCTTCGAGATGGGTCACATCGACACAATATTAAATATGGCTCGTAAAGGTGAAGTGCCAGCTGCTCCAATGCAGTTCAACTTCGTCCTCGGCGTTCCAGGCTGTACACCAGCAACAGTAGCTAACCTCTGCTGGATGGTCAACGCAATACCAGCAGGTTCAACATGGACAGCAACAGGTATCGGCCGTCACGCTTTCCCAATCGCAGCAGCAGCTATCGCTATGGGCGGTAACGTAAGAGTCGGTTTCGAAGACAACTTATATCTCTCAAGAGGCGTCCTCGCTAAGTCAAACGGCGAACTCGTTGCTAAGGTCGTTCGTCTTGCTAAAGAACTCGGCCGTGAAGTAGCAACTTCAGACGAAGCAAGAGAAATCTTAGGACTTAAACCAAGAAAATAATGCATAATTCATAATGCATAATGCATAATTTATGAAGAGCTGCTGTTGTAATGACGGCAGCTTTTTTGTAAAGTGTTCACAATAGAATAGATACCATTTCTTCATATATTCTAAATTACGGATAGAAAAACCATCCTTATCAGGAAATGCAGCCTATAAATTGTAGACTAAGCCAACTGGGCACATAGAGGATGCCTACAAGAGCCACGTCCTTACTTTATTTGATTCATTCAATTTATTTCTGTTGGGCATTTAAGAACTCTACTATCAAATTTTTGAGGACTCATTGGATATATGTTGTTCCATGAAGAATTGTTTTTGCAGTTCTATTTCTTGACGTAACTCATCTTCTGTAGGCATGTATGTCATGTATTTGGTAGCAAATATTTGGTCACTATCATGCAGAACTGAATATCTTGCGATGGTGTTGTCTGTGTCAGTACATAGTAATACACCTATTGTTGGTGAATCATTTTTGTCTTTTATCATATCGTCATACATTCTGACATACATATCAAGTTGCCCTATATCTTGGTGTGTTAGTTTGTGTGTCTTTAATTCAAAAATCACGAATCTTTTCATTTTGAAATTATAAAATACCAAATCGATGAAAAAGTCGGCTGTGTCAGTTGAGATATGCTGTTGACGTTCAACAAAAGCAAAACCGCGTCCTAACTCCAAAATAAACTTTTCAAGATTATTTATAAGAGCCTGTTCCAAATCTGATTCAGAATAGGAAGAGTCACGATGAAATCCCATAAATTCTGCAACCATAGGGTTTTTGATATAATCAAGAGGACCTTTGTCCGTTATTTGGGGCAAATCTTCAATGTTAGCAGTAAGTTGTGCGGCAAGTCTTCTTTCAAAATATTGGGTTGAAATATTACGGTCAAGTTCACGAACGCTCCACATGTTAGATGATGCATTTTCCAAATACCACAAACGAGCATCAGGATTTGATACAGATAAAACGCGACGTATGTGAGACCACTCAAGATTGTGAACACGCGTGTTCACAATTTCAGCGTTAGGGAATAGAGTATAAAATTTTCTATAATATTCTAGATTACGTTTATTATAACTATTCCCATATATAGGCGTAAGAACTTGTGAAAGGTTTTTTATAAGATGTGTGCCATATTTTGCACGAGTCTTTCCTTTTTGCTCTTCTTCAATAATGCGTTTACCAACATCCCAAAATGTCCTAATACTTGTTCTAACAATGGAGTCGTACGCTTTTTTGCGACCGCTTTCTATGATACTGCGTACATCCGTAATAAATTTAGCAGGCAATGGTTCTATATTATCAATAGGTTTCATATCTTGTGTTTTTGGATTATAATATTATTTATTCAGTTTCTCTCACTTCTGAGAGTTATCGCCGACTTAACAATATCTTTTAATGAATCTAAGAAGATACGTTCCTCTTTAGTATTAATGACTTTTTCCATGATTTCTAAATTTTGGTCTTACAAAACTACAGCCATATCATCCTTTTGTCAAGCATTTGCAAAGGAAATATTTTGGTTTTAACAATTTTTAACGTAAAAGCGGTGAAATATTAAGAAATTATGTTAAGGATTTTTTACCATTGAATTTTTTGAAGTCAACAAGACTACAAGACCACAAGACTACAAGTTTTAGTTAGGAGTTGTTTTTTAACTATTGATCAAAGACAGTTGGCTTTTGGACTAGCTATGAGCCATGAGCTGGAAGTCAACAGACTTTAGGTATAACATTTCTGTGTATAAATAAAACCTCATATCACTTCATTACTTCATTACTTCATCACTCCATCACTCAAAGCCCACAGCTCAAAGCAAAAAAATATTTCGTGAGTATTGTAATATGATTTGAATAATTTCTTAAAATTGCGACATTATTAACCATTAAAAATTAAAAGTAATGAAAAGAGTATGTTTATTGATGGTATTAGCCTGTATGATGATGGTGTCATGTGGAAAGAAAAAGCACAATGTCCACGGATATGTTGACTTAGGCTTAAGCGTAAAATGGGCAACATGTAATGTAGGAGCTACTTCTCCTGAAGATTACGGACATTATTTCGCATGGGGAGAGATAAGTCCTAAGGATGAATACACTGATGATAATTGTTCCACATGCGGCAAACAAATGAGTGACATTGCAGGCGACGCACAATATGATGCAGCTACAGCCAATTGGGGTGGCGACTGGAGGATGCCAACATATTCAGAACAAGAAGAGTTGTTAAATAACTGCACATGGACCTGGACGACCCAGAACGGCGTTAACGGCTATAATGTAAAAGGACCAAACGGTAACAGTATTTTCCTCCCTGCTGCGGGCAACCGTTACGGGTCATCGCTCAATGCCGCTGGAAGTTACGGTGGCTATTGGAGTTCTGCTCCTTACGGCAGCTACGTCATCAGCGCATGTAGCCTCAATTTCAATAGTGACGGTCAGTGCATGGGCTACTACACCCGCGGCCGCGGTCTATCAGTGCGTCCAGTAGTAGAATAAAAGCGATTACATCAATTCATAATTCATAATTCATAATGCATAATTGGGGTGTTGCTCTGATAAGGGTGACACCTTTTTTTTGAATTGAAAATTGAAAGGTGAAAATTGAAAATTGGCTGTTAACTGTCAGCTATCAGCAATTGGCTTTGTAGGGACGTGATTCATCGCGTCCTTATTTGATTTATTTCCGTCGGGAAATTTGTAGAGACGCGTCAATGTGACCATAAAAATAAACACACATTGACACGTCTCTGCTATTCCACGGCATTGCCGTCACTCCGTGACTTTTGAACCATTGAGACGCCACAAACATAAATCCAGAATTCCAGAAATCCCTCAGATGCCACAGGGGTGACGTCTTTACTCTGAACTCAGACTTGGTGTCTCGGTGTATTTGTGACTTTTTAAAAAACATTAACACAAATTCTTAATAAAATCCATCAAAACATTAAAAATGAAAAGATGAGATAAAATTCTTGGTCTGAAACCTTGATGTTTTATTTTGTTTGCTATAACTTTGCAGGAAGAATCAAACAAAGTTTATGGTATGACTAAAATAGAAGAACAAATCAATATCAAAAGTGGAGGAGAACTTGTCGTTCAAAGAGTCGAGTCGATGATTTTGGCGATAAGAGGAGTGAATGTAATATTGGATGCAGATGTTGCAGATTTGTATAGCGTTGAGACGAAGAGGATAAATGAGGCTGTGAAAAACAATCCTGATAAATTCCCTGAGGATTATATGTTTGTGCTTACTGATGAAGAATTGCAAGTTTTGCGGTCGAAATTTTCGACCTCAAATATTTTGCGGTCGAAATTTTCGACCAAAAGCAGGACCTTGCCTAGAGCATTTACGGAAAAAGGATTGTATATGCTAGCAACAATATTGAGAAGTAAAAAATCAATAGAAGTGACGTTTGCGATAATAGAAACATTTGTGAAAGTCAGGGAGATGAAACGGGAGTTAGTTGATTTGCATAATGAAACTGATAAGAGTATATTATCCGATAAAATGAATCATTTTAGTGATGTGCTTTCAGATATAGTAATGCCTGATTTGGAAACATCAGAGACTGAGTCAATATTGGAATTGAATTTTATCATAGGAAAGATAAAGCATACCGTTAAAAGAATTAGGAAGAATTCTAATAATGAACCTTAAAACCAAAGAAAAAACTCAGAGTTTCAAAACTTCAGAAACTCAATATTTTGAATTTTTGAGGTTTAAAGATTATGAATTTTTATAATAGGAGTTTGCGTTAGGGATTGAAGCGGCATCCTTTTTTTGCGGAGACGGAGACGGAGGCGAAGACGAAGCGGAAAAAGATATAGCGGAAAGCCCGACGGCGATAGCCGGAACGCCCGAAAAGAAAGACTACAAGTCAACAAGACCACAAGACTACAAGTTTTAGTTAGGAGTGAGGAATTTTTTAAACTATTGTGCTAAGGTGGTTGAACTGGCTTGAGCTAAAAAAACAATTCATAATTCATAATTGAAAGTTGAAAATTATCCTTTGCGTTCCATGCGTCTTTGCGAGAAAAATACCTCATTTATAACTCCAAAAATCTCAATAAAAAAATTAAACTTTCTTTGTTTTTTATCATATTTATTTTTATCTTTGCGAGCATTTGTGAGTATTCACAAGGGAAAGGAAATATTAACTTAAAACACTAAATACTATGCAAAAGAAAGGTAACAAATACGGAACTCACCGCGTGATTGAACCAGTTGGCGTTCTTCCACAACCAGCTAACAAACTTGATAACAATATGGACGAGATTTGGGACAACGAAATCCTCATCGACGTTCAAACATTAAATATTGACTCAGCATCATTTACAGACATCTACAACTATGCAGTTCAACAAGCTGGCGA
>JAGBVS010000036.1 GCA_017630195.1 Bacteroidales bacterium
ATATTTTTAATAATAACATCGGACACATTCTGTGTCTCTTCTTTGTCCTCTGTAACATTTTGTATTAATGTTCTACTTTTACTATATTTCTTATTACAGGAAGAATCTTCTCAACTAAAATCTTTTCAAGTAACTCAGTATTTATTCTTAAGTCGCCATCTATCTCTGCCACGCATCCTTTGAAAAGTGGCAGCTTTTGCATACTTTGAGCTGTGAATCCACTTAAATGTATTTCATCATCTTCGCCATCTTTCTCAGGATTTTTGTACTGATATTTAATAGTTTCAAGTTTTGCCAACTGTTCAAGAATGTCATCATCATCATAGTACTCAAGCTCATCTTGAAGCTGAGTTATAGCATCTAATCCATTTGATGGGTCGAGTTTATTATCATTATCAATGCTTTCTTTTTCATCTTCATCTGACATACCTTGGAAAATAGCAGCAGCAACATTAGCTCCAGCTCCTTTTTCAAGATTAGCTGCGTTGATGTCTAAAGCATTTGCATATCCCATTTTCTCTAAGTAGTCTGCTTGAGTTGCTACATTTTGACTTTGTAATCCTTCAACTGAATCTCTATATGTACCGCCAAACTTATCAGTAGATGATAGCGCACCAGCTCTTGATTTATTTATTCCAGTGTTTCTAGCAGCTTGAGCATTTGCCATAGCTGCCTGTGCTTCAGTATTACCAGACAGTTTTTCTGCTGATATTTCATCAACTGTTTGAGTCTTATCATTAGCTGCATCTAATGTTTTCAATGCATCGAGTTTTTGTTTAAGTGTATTAAGGTCAGCATTAAACATATCAGCATTATTAGCATCAACTTTATTTAAGTCATCATAGCTTTTCCAAGAAGAAGTACTTTTAGCAAACAAGTCATCTACATACTCAGTACCATATTTGTCTTTTACTTTGTTATAAAGATTTTGATATTCATTATATATATCATCATATTGCTTATGCCATTGAGCTTGTTCTTCTGCTTGCGCTTCATTCCAGTTTTTAGTAGTAACCCTTTCTTGAACATCATTAGTAGCTAAGCCTCCTAAAGTGCTATATGCAAATGGGTCTCCGCCAAATCCGCCTGTTGCTAAATAAGCTATAGGATTAATGAGATTACTAAAGTCACCAGTTTTGATTGTGTTGTACACACCTTTACCAGCACCGTAAGCACCTGCTGTTAAAACATTTAAGGCGGTCTCCCACCAGCTATTCTTTCTACTCATATTTTCTCTCCAAAATAAATAATGTTTTACCTTCAACTTCAATGCTTGATAGGGCCCAATCTACAGTAAGCTTATCTAATAAATATTCTCCGTAGTATTTTACTACATTTGTTAAGTCTCTATCATCTGAAAATATGGTAATGACTTTACAATCAGTTGGAGGATTGTTTAAAGTATTCATAATAAACTCAATATCCAACTTCCCATCGGCAACAAAGTTGTAGATGTCAGGATGAGCATCGCTTTGCTCTAGTTTCATTTCTATGTTCGATAAAGTTTTCATCTATGTTTCTCCTAAATATGAAAATGCTCGTTGTGATTCCATAGCTTAGCAACGTGACGGCCTTTACTAGGTGCATTCATAAAGTCATTAAACTCTTTCGGCGTAACTTTATAGTCATAGGTACCTTCTCCGCCAACAAACTTAATAGTAGCAACTTCATCTTCTGGGTTGTATGCTACATCTGCTATTGCTGTTGATGGAAGACTTACTACTTCACTATCAGGATGACTCTCTTTTTCATTACCAATGAGCATATCACCACCAATGAAAGAGCCTTTTGCATTTCTTGTAAATGTTCTGTCAGAGTAAGGTCTATTAATAAAAACATCTTTATTCTTGTCAACTCTTTTCATAACTTTGTCAACATCAATGTCTTTACCTTCATATTGGCCTTTAAGTAGATTGAGTTTGTTCTTTAAAAACTTTCCAACTTCCATCTATTTATTCTCCTGCATACCACCAATCTGACCAGCCAAATCAACTAATGAGCCTGCAGCATTAGCGGCTGTTTGGCCAATCTGATTTTTAACATTATAGTCGATGTCCGCTTGTTTCATTACTTGTTCAGCACGTTTAGTTGCTGCGTCATATTTAGCATTTGCTTCTTGTTGTGCTCTGTTTGCACCAGTGTTATAAGCATCAGTTGTTTTATCACTGTTAATAACATTTTGTTTTAGTGGCATAAAGTTGGCCATTTTAGTGCTGCCGCTTCCATCAAAGTTGCCTGCTGCTGCACCCATTGCTTGAGCATTTCTTTCAGCTGCATTAGCTATACCTTTTTCTGTCATAGCACTGTTGAGATTTGCACCACTGTAAAGTTCTGTTGCGTTTCTTATATCTAAAGCTGCGTTTTTATAAGCGGCTACTTTTTCTTTAGTAGCATTATAAGCTGTAATACCATTAACAACAGCGCCGCCTATCATTTTAGCAGCTGCGCCAATAATAGCTCCCCACATCTATTTCTTCTCCTTATAAAACTTTTTACCCAAAGCAAGCAACTCTTGAGCAGCTGCATTGCTATCATCTATATCTTGCTTTTCATTAACATCCGAAGTTTTCATTTCAGTTTGTTGCTCTGCATTTTGTTGTTCATTAGCCACAGCTTCTTCCATACCAATCATATTTCCTTCTTGGATTGCCATTTGTTGAATACCTGGCAAAGCAGCCATTAACTCTTCTTGTAGTGATTGAGTTGCCGCATACTCAGCTGAAGTCATAGCGTTCTTGTTCATTGCTTCAACATTATACATCAACTTTTGTAGCTTTTCAATGTCAACTACATTATCAGGATTTTGAGCTGCTTTTAATGAAAGTAAAGTTGATGTTATTTCTTCTTTCAATAAAGCCATATCAACATAGATTGGTACATCATAAATATCTCTTTCAACACAGTCATCAATAACTGACATAACTGCATTAAGTGAGTTGTTCATTAAAGAGTAGCCTCTTGTATCATCAGGTACTTCCATTAACTGCATTGCGTGAGCTCTTGAGATGTAGCCATTATTAACCCACTGAGATATGATTTGTTGTTTTACAACTGGGTCTTTACTTATCTTATCTAAAGAGCTAAACTGAATGCTCATCAAGTTTCTTGCTTCAGTGATATCTTTCCAAGTGATGTGGCCTCTATAAATAGACGAAGGTAAAATAGGCTCAAGCGGGTCGAAAACTTCCATACATATTTTAGCAATATCAACATAAACTCGGATAACGCTGTTAAGTTGAGTTTCAAATCTATCGCTTTCTATGTCTTCCATTGTTTGAAGTCCAACACCACTATTTAATCCTTGTGGCTTTTGACTCATTGCAGAAAGTTGAGATATTCCAACCATTTCATATGCATCTTGCTTAAACTGTTGAAGAGCAGTGAACCATTGACCATCCATAAAAGCAGGTGTTATTGGCTGAACTGGCATTACACCGTTAGGAGTCATCTGAGGTGTGTACTCAATAACTTCACCATTACTGTTGTTTAATCTATTTACTTTAATGTCAGAGTCTGTTGGTACAATATATTTAATACCAAAGCTTGAGCGTGATGCGTCTTTTATTTGAGTAAGTAAGTAGTTTATTTGTTTTTGAATACCAAAAAGTAAGTCAACAACACAAGTAGATGAAGAAGCTTTAATAGGATTGCTCCATCTTAAAATAGCAAAAGGAAGAATGTTTGCTTCCCACTTTTCTACACTAACTTTGTTCAACTCTTCAATATAAGTTGCGTGAATGTGTTCTTTGATGTTCCAGTATTCGTGTAAAGTAACTGTCTTCAAGTTTGTTTTTTCAGTAAGTAAAGTTGTAGGGTAGTCAGTCTTTTTGAAAGCACAATGAGTTAGTTGTCCATAGGCATATTCTTTTGGGTCAAAAAAGAACTGCCAAGGCTGAATGCGTTCAATGTTCTTGTTGTCTTTATTTACGTAAATAATACCTCTATCAGTAATACAGCTGTCAACGAATGCTTGAACAACTGTTTTATTAACATTCAACTCATCATACAAAATATCAAAGAACTGTTGAGCAGCTTTTACAACTTGTATCTCTCTAAATGTACCATTAACTGTGTTAAAGAAAGGTGTTACTTTTTGAGAAGCGATTTTACTTCCTAAGGTATCAATACAACTTCTGATTACATTTTCTTGTATCATAGAAGTGTTTTCAGCATTACCATTGTTATAAAATCCGATTGCTACATTGTCATTTTGAGATGTTAAGTCAATGTCTGGTGTAAACTCATATAAGACAAGATTACGGCGACATTTCTGTCTCCATACTTTTTGATGAGTTTCAATATCTAAAATACTTCTTATTACTTTTTCTTTAGTCATATTAACTCCACTGATTTTGTTTCATTTCTTGAGATGCCATTCCTTGAGGTTGCATTGGCTGCTGTTGCTGAACATTATTAAAGTTTGCGTAAATGTCTTGATAAACACCATACATATGATCGGGATTATCTTTTAGCCAGTTGAAAGACGGCATTTGCTCTTTAGTTATTTCTGTATCTCCAAACTGCATATATTTATATTCTCCATTTTATTTATTAGAACTGATATACTTTTTTATTTGTTATCTAAGACAACTTTTTGACATTCTAAAAATGTCCGATGTTATTATTAAATATTTATATATAATATAAT
>JAGBVS010000037.1 GCA_017630195.1 Bacteroidales bacterium
TCACATTGGAAGGCAGTGTCGGTTGATGTTTTAACTTAAAGAAAATTAATAGTTATGTTATTCGAAATAAAAAATTTACATGTCTCAGTAGGAGGCAAAGAAATATTAAAAGGTTTTAATTTAAGTGTCAATGAAGGTGAGATTCACGCCATCATGGGACCTAATGGAACTGGAAAGAGCACCTTGGCAGCTGCCATCACAGGAAGAGACGGATACGAAATCACAGAAGGTGAGATTTGGTTTAAAGGCAAGAATATCATGGAGATGAGTCCTGCCGACCGCGCCAACGAAGGCATCTTCCTCAGCTTCCAATATCCAGTTGAAATCCCAGGCGTAAGCATTCAGAACTTCATGCGCACTGCAATAAACGCAAAGCGTGAGTATCAAGGACTTCCAAACATGCCAATGCCTGAATTCATCAAGAGGATGAAAGAAAAACAAGCAATGGTTGAAATCACAGCAAAATTGCAAAACCGTTATGTTAACGTCGGTTTCTCAGGCGGCGAGAAAAAGAAAAACGAGATTTTCCAAATGGCAATGCTCGAACCACAACTCGCAATACTTGATGAGACAGACTCCGGTCTCGACATCGACGCTTTGAGAATTGTCGCTAATGGCGTAAACCAACTTCATAAAGACGATAACGCATTCATCGTAATCACTCACTATCAACGACTTCTCGACTATATCGTTCCTGATTTCGTTCATGTTATGTACGACGGACGCATCGTCAAGTCAGGCGACAAATCACTCGCATTAGAACTTGAAGAAAAAGGTTACGAATGGATTAAAGACACCATTCTTTAATTTTAAAATTTGTAACTCATGGAAAATCAAGAAAATAAAACATTACAGAATCAATTCATCGAATACGCTAATAATTCGATGGAGATGATTTCTGCCAACGACACTCCAAGAGTGAAACAGTTGCGTCAAGAAGCTCTTAATAGATTCATCGACAATGGCTTCCCAACAAAAAAAATGGAGAAATGGCGTAACTCAAGAATGATTGAATGTGTCAATGAGGATTTCAATATAGATAAAATAGAAAGCAAAAAACATGATTTCTGCTGCGTGATACGTGAACTCGACACTGAAGTCATTTCAATGACAAACGGCAAATTCACTGAAGGCGAAAGCCTTAGAGTTTTAGGCAACGGCATCGTCATCGGCAGCACACGCAGTGCGATGCAGGAATATCCAGAATTATTCGAGAAATATTTCGGAACCTGCAACATCAACGACAACAATGGTTTCTACGACATCAACACAGCTCTCTGGCAAGACGGATTCTTCATCTATGCCCCTAAAAATGCTGTGGGCGAAAAACCAATCCAGATAATAAAAATCATCGATGAGGAAAACAATCCGTTCATACAGACACGAAACCTCATCATCGTTGAGACAAACGCTCAGCTGCAAATCATTGATTGCGACGACTCTATAAAAGAACAATCAAGTTTTGTCAATTCATATACAGAAATATTCATTGGAGAAAACGCTCAACTGGAGAACTACAAACTTCAAAATTTGAACGACAATTCTTCATTGTTAAACACAAATACAGCTAAACAATTAGCAAACAGCAGATTACAGACTCACACCATCAGTTTCAATGGCGGCAAAATCCGTAACAACATACACGTTGACATTGACGGTGAAGGTTCTGAATGCAATCTTTACGGATTATACCTCGTTGACAAAACTCAACACGTTGATAATCAAGTAAAGGTAAATCATAACGTAGCTAATTGTAACAGCAACGAGAAATTCAAAGGCATTCTCGATAATGAAGCTACTGCCGTTTTCAACGGCCATGTTTATGTAGCACCTAACGCACAGAAAACCAACGCATATCAAAACAACAGCAATATCATTTTAACAGATAAAGCTAAAATCAACACATTGCCATTCCTTGAAATATACGCCGACGACGTGAAATGTTCACACGGTTCATCAATCGGACAATTAGATCAAGAAGCGATGTTTTATATGCAACAAAGAGGCATCAGCAAAGAAAACGCACGTATGCTTTTGATGTACGCTTTCGCTGCTGAAATAAGCAATAACATTGGCATTGAAGCACTTAGAGAACGTATCGACGATATGATAAAACGTCGTTTGAAAGGCGAGTTATCATCATGCGAAAACTGTGTATTCCAATGCAATACGCCTAAAGAATACGATTTCAAGATTGATTTAAGCAAGATATGACAAATAATTTTGACATAAACGAGATACGCCGACAATTTCCAATTTTAGACAGAACTGTCTATGGAAAGCCATTGGTATATTTCGACAACGCCGCCACGACACAGAAGCCTCTTTGCGTAATTGAAAGAGAACGAGACTATTATCTCAACGAAAACTGTAACATACACCGTGGCGTACATTATTTAAGCCAGGAAGCGACAGAGGCATACGAGAACGCTCGTAAGACCATAGCGTCCTTCTTAAATACAAAAGACTCTAACGAAATAATATTCACCAGAGGAACGACAGAATCGCTGAATCTTCTTGCAACAAGTCTCGGCAAACTTCTTGTCAATGAGGGCGATAAGGTTTTGGTATCAGCGATGGAGCACCATTCCAACATGGTTCCATGGCAGCAGATGACACAAGAAAAACACGGTGAGCTTTTAGTAATTCCTATGGATAAAAATGGCGTTTTAGATTTAAACGCTTACGAAGAGTTATTGAAGCAATCGCCTAAAATTGTAAGTATAGCTCACATTTCCAACACATTAGCCACCATCAACCCTATCAAAGAGATGATAGCGATGGCACATAAATACGACATTCCAGTCATTATCGATGGAGCTCAATCCATCGCACATCATATCATTGACGTTCAAGACCTTGACTGCGACTTCTTTGTCTTTTCAGGACATAAGATGTACGCTCCTATGGGAATTGGCGGACTTTATGGCAAGATGGAATGGTTAGAGAAGATGCCGCCATATCAATATGGAGGCGAGATGGTTGACAAAGTAAGCTTTGAGAAGACGACATTCAACAAAGTGCCTTTTAAGTTTGAAGCAGGCACGCCTAATGTCGGGGCAGCGCTTGGATTGGAAGCAGCGGTAAAATTTATACAAAGCATTGACAGAAAAGCTGTTGAAGAATACGAAGAGCATCTCTTAAATTATGCCGTAGAACAACTTTCAAAGATTGAAGACATCAGATTCATCGGACAAGCTCCAAAGAGAAGCGGACTCGTTTCATTCTTAATCGGCGACATTCACCCTTACGATTTAGGAACTTTAGTTGACAAGATGGGCGTTGCTTTGAGAACCGGACATCACTGTGCAGAACCAGTGATGACATTTTTCGACATTCCTGGAACAGTAAGAGCATCTTTTGCGATGTACAACACAATAGAAGAAATTGACATTTTCATTAAAGCTGTAGAAAAAGCAGCCAATATGTTAAGATAAATAAAAAAAGAACGAAATGACTATCAAAGAGATACAAGATTCTATAGTTGAAGAATTTTCAATGTTCGACGATTGGATGGACAGATATTCAATGTTGATTGAAATGGGAAAAGACTGTCCTATGATTGACGCTCAATACCGCAACGACAACTACCTCATCAACGGATGTCAGTCCAGAGTTTGGTTACATGCCAAGATGGAAGACGGCAAAGTTTATTACAGTGCCGACAGCGACGCCGTAATTACTAAAGGTATCATCAATCTGTTAATCAAAGTCTTTTCAGGACAAACACCTAAAGACATCGTTGAAGCAGACATGAGTTTCTTGGATGAGATTGGTTTAAAAGAACATCTCTCCCCTACTCGTTCCAACGGATTATTGAGTATGGTAAAACAGATGATGTTATACGCAGAAGTATTTAATTCACAAGACAAATAGACACAAAGACTCAGGGTCACAGAGATAAAAAGGACTTTGAGTCTTTGCGACTTTACGTCACTAAGACTTTAAACTATGTGGGATATTTTTAAAAAGAAAGAACCAATGACAGCAGAAGAAAAGGAATTATTAAAAGAAAGAATCATTGCGGTTTTAGGCACTGTTTACGACCCTGAGATTCCTGTTGACATATATAAATTAGGATTGGTTTATGAGATTAACATCGACGATGATGCTAACGTGCATATTTTGATGACTGTCACAGCACCTAATTGTCCTGTCGCGGACCAGCTTCCTATGCAGGTCAAGGAAAAAGTCAGCACAATGATGGGTGTCAAGAAATGTAAAGTAGAATTAACATTCGAGCCAGCATGGACTCCAGCAATGATGAGCGAAGAAGCACGCGCCGAATTAGGATTCGACGATGAATTCGGCATGGGAGATATGATGTATTGATCCATTAAACAACACGAAAACAAAAAAATCCCGACATTAAATCGGGATTTTTTATTTATTGAACTAAACTCTAAAGTTCTAAAATTATAGAGTTTTAGAATTCTTATAATGTGTCGTAAGCATCTATTAAGTCTTTTGCAAAGCCGTAGAACATCTGAGCTACTGCTGTGAAATCCATGTTGAGGTCTTTACTCAAACCAATCATTTCTTTAAACATAGCCACATTGTACCATTGCAAGCATTGGAATGCTCTGTGGAAATGAAGACGTTTCAACTCTTCACTTGTTGGTTTATGTCCGAGGTAAGCTTCTAACAAACTCAAAGCCTTATCGAAACCGGCGTTGCCGTAGCAAGCGATATCGTAATAAGGGTCGTTCATACCTGCAAATTCCCAGTCGAGGATATACAATTTTTCACCATCAATAACCAAGTTTGTTGGCTGGTAGTCGCAATGACAAGGAACGTGTTTTATATCTTTATATGTGTCACGCATTGCATTCAGGCGATTGCGTAATTCCACATATTCTTGAGGATGAGTAAAGCCTAAATCTGTACAATATTTTTCATAAGTATCGAGACGATCGAAGGCATTATATTCATTGAATTGCAAATCGCTATTGTGCAATTCTTTCAAGGCCTTTGCTGACATCTCATTATAAGAAACGATGTCGGTATTTGACATGATTGTACCTTCAACATAAAGAGCGAGTTTTTCACCAGTTCTCAGCTCAACGTATTCTGTTTTATTGTTAACACCGAGTTTATCTACTTTTTGGATGTTATCCCATTCTTCGTTTCTATCAACAAAACGTTCTGCAAATTTACCAGGAACACGATACGTATATTTAATTCCTTGACATTCTACAACGTATGTATAATTACTCATTCCTCCTTCGAGACGTTTCACTATTTTAGCATCAGTAGCGTTCATTAAGAGATTCACTCTTTTAACGATATAAGCTTCCATTTCCATTGTTTAGTTATTTAATTTATAGTTTATTAATTGTGTGCAAATGTAAAAAAATATATAAAATAATCACATCATTTTGCAATATTTTTTTGTAGTTTTGCACTGAACAACAATGGGGGTTTAGCTCATCAGGTAGAGCGTCAGGTTCGCAATCTGAAGGCGGCCGGTTCGAGTCCGGTATCCTCCACAAATCATTATAACATATCTTATAATCCAAATACATTTACATATAGACTTATTTTTTATCTTTATTTTATTCCCCAATGTACTCCCACTGTAAAGGCAAGGCTTCATCTATATCTCCAGTCATTTTTCCGATATATATTTGGCCGCCCCTCAGATCATCAAAATAGATTCGTCCCCGTGGACTTTCAAGATAAACATTTTTATACTTGGGAAGCAACGATATATAGCAGTACTTTTCATTCTTTTCATTAACATAAAAACATGAATTCGGAACTTCTTCTCTATATTCTTCAAACGACATTGTTTCTTCATTCCATTGCACTTTGAAATATTGAGGAGCTACAGCCGTACCATATAATTTTTTTATTCCTAACAAATCTAATTTGACTATTGAATTTAAATTCTCTATTTTTTCTTCACGTAAATCGATGTAAATATTACCTTTTATATCTTTTTTTATTGAAACCGTAGCTGTAATTTTAGCCAAATGGTAATTACCTAATTCCTCCATATTGCCTTTCTGAACAGATAATACCATATTCATACCTATATGAATACCTGTTCCTTTATGATAAAGTTTTTTTACATTTAACACATTATTTTCTTTACAAGCACTCCCAAAATAATATAATTCTACAACGCCTTCTTTCAATAATTTAGATTCTGGAATTTCTCCTGTAAATACCATTCTTTCACTTGGAATATCAAATTCTGCCGTTAATTCTATCATTTCACCCAAAACCTTCCCATCATATATAGTACAATTAGGAACAGCCATATATAAATATTCCCTTCCACATTCATTGCCCCACAATATTTTTCCTTCTGGCAATACTAATCCAAAAAGTGTCCTGTTATCTTGATTCATTGAGAGTTCAAGTTTCACAGGTATCTTCGCCTCATCATTAACATTTTGAATATCATCTTTCTTGCATTGAACAAATAAGAAAGCAAATACAATTATCAATAACACATTCTTCATTTCACATCCTCCCTATTTTTTAATATTGAATAAAAAACACTTACCACTAACAATATAAGCAATCCATTTCCAAGTGGCGCATGTTCAACAATTTCCATATTTTTCAAACCCAAGCCTTCTTCATCAGCCAATATTATCAGACACCTATCAGCTCGGTCATCTTGACAATTAAAGAAAGCATCTGTCTTTCGTTGCGCCATAATCGTTAATGACAAAACAAGGCACAACACTAATGTTGCAATTTTTGTTCTCATAAATTTTATTTTTGGTTAATCTTAATTTTACTTCGCAAAAATATAACGTTTTTTTTGAATAAAAAAGTTAAAAATTGTTAATTTTCAAGAAGTTAACGGTCAACTTTCAAAGTTAACGGAATAAAAATTTAGCTTCAAACTGAAAAATCGTCAAGTTCCATCAACATTTCATATAATATAACTTATTATTCCTTACTAAACGTATTACGAGTATTTCGGATACACCTTAATATATATAGCTAATCTTTTTCTACAACAAACGACAACAACAATATCTTTTACCCACTTAAATCACTAATAATCATCAATCTAATATTTCCGTTCATATTTATTATTATTGAAAATTATTTTAAAAAAATATCAAAGCCGCTATGATTTCTTCAATAAATTTCTTATTTTTGCGAGGCAAAGTGTCTTTAGTAATCTTCTAAAAAGATTCTAAATACAACTGAAACAAATTGAAATCATAACAACTAATTAATCAAAACAAAATGAACAAACACAAACTACCATCACGATCAAGAATTGCAAAATTCTTGGGTTTGGCTGCAATGGCAATTTGCATAACATCTTGTAATCCAGTTGATCCCAACGCTGAACTTACAAATGTTATCATTAACAACAATAGTGCAGAGTTATCTAAACGTGTCACTATGTATGGAAAAACATCCTCTAATAACGACAGAAGCGTTGCCTCTAAATTAATAATGCCAGAAGTTCCTACTCCGGAATATGAGTTAATCATGGATAACAACTATAAGGACTGGGCTGCTGAAGCAAAAAACTATTTACTTCCAAAAGGAACTGTACTGACTACAGGGATGCAGTTTAAGGATAACACATATTACATTGAAGGTGAGCTCACTATTACCAATTATTGGGGAAAAGGAACACTTATCGTAATGCCTGGCGGCAAAGTAAACTATCCATCAAATATGCCTATCCATCAACTGAATATTTTAAGTTATGGAGAGTTTAACATCACAGGAAGCAATATTTTAAACATCAATTCAGGCTCAACAGTCATGATTTCCGGAGACTTCAGTTATCCTAAGTTATGGGTTGGCGGCAGTCTCTATGTAAGCGACGGATTGACCACATCAGCCATGGAAGTACGTGAACACGCTGTATGCCAAGTTGACTGCAGTACACAAGTAGATGAATATATGATTCTCCACAATTATGCAGATTTCACTGTAGGAAGTTATCTTTCATCTCCATCAATAGAAATGAATTCTGCTTCAATATTACGAATAGAAGCAGGTAGCCTTGTAAGCACCGAATCTCTCTGTTTGAGAAACCCATGTACTGTTACAGTAAATGGCGGAGATCTCGAGTATGCTGTTCTTTCAGCTGACAAGATTGAGATTCACACAGGCAATATTAAAGAAATGTTTACAGGATGGCTTGACATTCATTATCAAGAAATTAACAATTACAGCGGCAAAGAATTGGAATGGCTTTCAAGCATCAAATTAAATGGTGACACATATCTTACAGCCAACGGATGCCACCCTGAATTCGGCGAACAACCTGAAATTGAAACAGAACCAGTTGTTGGTCTTGAACACATAGCTCAAGTAGTAACACCAGACCATGGACACTACATTTCTTCAACTTGTATCCAAACAATGTCAGACATGGCATACGTATCATACCATACTCGCGGAGCTGATTATCATGGCTGCATTGAAGTTTTGAACGTATCTGAAGATATGTGTTCTATTCTCTCATACATGGAACATCCAACACTTGATTTCAACCACTTGATTTTAGACAACTCCAGAATCATTGCAGCTGGCGGCGAACCAAAGAATGGCGCATTCCTTGGTGTCATCAATTTAGGCGGTGGCATATTCCAAACCAATGATGCAGAACTCAAACAAATAAAATTAGATGGAGCATCAGCAAGCTGCGTCATTCGCAACGGAAATTACTTACACGCAACAACCAACGAAGGTTATCACACACTCGACGCTAATTCATTCAGCACAGTAGCTTCAATTCCTTCAGCAGGTTCTTCTAAGTTTATCAGTTCCGACGGAACAAATATGGGTGTAGTATCACTCACTGATAAAAATTCAGAACAATCATTAGCCGTTTTAAATATGTATAATGCTTCTGACTACACATTCAGCGATCCTAAACAAACCATCACATTAGACATTATTGCTCCAGTCAATGGCAAAAACGTTATGCATATTGAAGGCAACGACACCTATGTTTGCTTGGGTAAAAATGGTTTAAAACGTTATACCGACGGCGTTGAAGTTGCCGAGTTTAAAGTTAGCGGAGACACTATTGCTGCTGCAAACGGTTTGGCTGTTGATAATAAATATGTATATGTTGCTTATGGACACGGCGGTTTGTTTGTCCTTAACAAAACAGATTTGTCTGTAGTAGCATCATATAGTTACACAGGAGGAAAATCAGCCAACTATGTTACTGTATCTGATGACATTTTGTATGTAGCATACGGACTTAGCGGCGTACAGATTTTCCGTTTGATTGAAAAATAAGACATTCATTATCTATACAAGATAATAAAATACGGGACAGGATTCAATCTTGCCCCGTATTTTTATTTATATTATTAGGAAATTACTATATTCTTAACGTAATCACATACCTTCAATCTGTGCTAAATCAGATGTCTTCTTTGGGTTCCAAGAATCTTTATAAGAAGAGAAGAAGAACAATTCTTTGGTATGCGCTAACAAACGTGTGATACGCAAGAAATATCCTGTATAAAAAGTGCTGAAGAATAAATATGGCATCAGCCTTTTTTCTTCAGATGACCTTTCTGACACCAACATGATAACACCAAATGCCACCAAAGAAAAACAATATCTAATCAACCATCCTACAATGAATATTTCCATCAGTCTATCAGTCTGTGAGAAGACAAGCGACAACATATAGAACACCCAAAGATAATTGAATACACAATCAAAGAGAAGGTTTTCCACATTGGAAATCCAGTTAAGGAAACTGAAGTGCTTATATGGCAGCAGTATGTCAAAATGCTTACGCAAACGGAAACGGATGAGCGATTTACTCCAACGCTGGCGTTGTTTGAAAAGAGCTTTCCACTTTACAGGCACATTAGTCATGCAGATGGCATCCTCGGCAAAGTAAACCTTATCACCGGATTTTCTTATTTTCTGTGTAATATCTCCATCCAATCCTGGACCAATATCCCACATACCGATCTGCATCAGTTTCTCGCGTTCGAAAGCTCCAAAAGCACCAGAAATAATATGGTAGATGCCCAATGTGTTAGTTACCATACGACCCACTTGGATTGTCTTCAAGTATTCTAAGGCTTGCATTGATGTACATAGATTCTCTCCTGAGTTACGAACCTTCACGCAACCTCCCACAGCCTTAATCTTTGGATCATAATAGAATGGTATGAGGATTTTTTCTATTGCGTCACGGTCTAAGGATGAATCGGCATCAAGATGAACAATATACTTGCCTTTTGCATAATGAACACCAAAATTTGCTGCACTAGCCTTACCTCCACGCACATCGGAACGCAGATATAGATCAATATATCCAGCTTTCTCCAAATCTCTACATATCAACGGAGTAGCATCATCAGAGCCATCATCTACGATAATAATCTCATAGTTTTTATAAGTCTGTTCACTGAGCGATTTCACTAACTTATAGATATGCTTACCTTCATTTTTTCCTGGAGCCAAGATAGTTATCAGCGGATTCTCTATATATAGTTTCATCCTTGCCACTGCACGTTTTCGTTCTCTGCTACGATAGGTGATTTTATACCAAATAGCAATGAGAAATTCTACCAGATAATAACGAGGGAATTCAATAATAAACAAGAACCAATAAGTATTGATTACAGCACTCCATGACAGATTTCGAGTAAAACAAGCAACGATACTATCTATTATGTCAAAGCAGAAATCCAACATATTAGTTTATCTATCTTACATCAATTAAGTTTGCTAATTCTACTGATGAAGGCATCTATCTTTTCACCATCGTACTGATACAGATAATCTTGGTCAACCACCTTTACGCCATCTTGTTTCAGTTCGACAATTCTCAACAGATCCAAATACTCTTCGTTCATCTGTTCTTTTAACATTTCAAGTTTGTCAGTCTGCACTTTTGCAGCTATATATATGTAGCGGTGATTATACGAAATGTTATGATAGTAGTATCTTTTCTGAAGATAGCTCACAAAGTCCATGATATTTTCTCTTTTTACCTCATTACCCTCAATCTTGAATCTATTGATAAGAACAGTCTCATTTTTTTCATGTGAATAAGAGAAGAGGCGTATCTGCGACAAGAATGAATCAAATCGTGAATAGCCTGACCAAATATCTTTACTTACAGCCAGCAATGCATCGTTTGATGATAGAGCTTTAAGACCTTCGTCAGTGAACTCATAGCTATATATATCTTGCGGCATCAACTCCATTGGTGTCATTGTTTTCATGCAAGAAGTACAGTAAACCTTCATCCTTGTATGCAAGAATGTATGGTTACACTCTTGACATGTATATACGTTAGACGGGCGGTCATAATCCACGCCTATATGTCGTAGCATTTGGTGACATTTCGGGCAACGCAATTCACCATCATAGGCATAGCTTGATTCTGGAGAGATATTGGCACAGCGGAAGTGATGCAAGACAGGTTCTTCATTCAACAATGAAGACGAACACTTAGGACAAGCCTCCATATAAAACAGATGAGAACCTTTGCAATGTGGGCACACATGTATTCTTTCTATGAAGCTCTCTTGTTTGGCATATCCCAATTCGCACAAGGTATAATTGAATTGAACAAAATCTGCTTTCATATTCAAGAAGAGATTACTCTGCTGAGCGACAAACAAGGCTGTATGTCCTTTAGCATAAGCTTCTTCCAATGATATAGTGAAATTATACATACCTCTCGATATGGCATACTTACACAATTTCAAGAAATACACATAGTTGTTAGCCTTTACCTCTTTGATGTCAAAAAGTTCAATCAGGGCTAACTTGTCATAAATCTCTTCTATACGTTCGCTCATTTTTTCATCGTCGGGAGTGGAAACAAAACCATCTACCAATGGTTTTAATTGATATGCACGAGCGATTAGTGTAGAAGCCAAAAATCGAGGTTTCATGTGAGATTTAACGCCATGTATTGACGATATATTCTGCAGCTGATATGATAGTTCATAGTGCGACTGGCCAGTATCTTCTATGAAAACCACATCGAAATCTTCCGACTTAACATCATTTATGGCATCTAAAGGAACAATTCCTTTTACTATAAGTATTTTGCGACCTTTAAGGTTCGTTTTAATCTTATAACTGTAATCCTTATAACTATAATCCATCATTCTCTTCCTCTGCTATTAAAATACAACCGATCTTTAAGTTCTTCCGGAACGTCCAAACCTTTCGGTGTTTTTAGCTGCATGTATTCATCCGGTTTTACGTCTTTGTAATCTCTGTTGTTAAAACGTATCAATACAGGCATGCCATTAACCAGCGACCAAAACGGGATTTTCTGTCCAGGATCAATACGCAACACTGCAATGGCAGCAGTATGGTTTTTAGACAAGTTGTTGCGATAAGCTTCCGGGATAGGCTCTGTTCGTGCGCCCATAGATACAACAGTTGCAGTATATTCCACATCATCATTAACGATGACATTTGCTTTGAAGCCTCGGTTAATATATTTAGCTTTATCAGGTGTAACATACGCCATTATATACACATTGTCCTTTTCCAGGTCGAAAGACTGCGTCTCGATGACATCCTCGCCGCGCAACACTAATGAGTACTCTGAAATCCAGTTTCGAGTAACCAATCCGGAGTCAGCAGCAACGACATAGTGTATAAGGCCCATATTTTTCATTTTCTTCTTGTTGCGTATGTTTTGTATTGTAAATCCTGCGCTTACCTCACTCAAACGATCTACAGCCTCTTGTGATTCTTCTATAGTCTTACGCATAACTTGTAATCTGCGTTGCAGAGCTTTGAGTTCTTCTTCTGTCTCTTTATAGTCACGTTCCAATTGAAGTTTATACGCATTATCGCTAAGACCAAAGCGAATATTATGATCTTCCAAGGCAATCTGCCGCTTGATTTCTTGTTTCTTTGCTTGCAAGACGGCTAAATTCTGATAAGCCAATCCATATTGTAACTTCAAGTCTCGTGAGTTCACTATAATTTCAGACTCCGTATTGATATTTCCGAGTTCGTGAAACCAATCTAACGACAGATATGAATATATGGTATCGCCAGGCTTAATTAGGTCACCATTGTGCTTATAAATATCATATACAAATATATCCTCCGAAGCACGGAAACGTACATTATGCACAACCACATATCCATTGAAATCAATATATACGACCTTACGAATACAATATAAGACTACAATTATTATAACTAAAGCGAATATAAATGCAAACAACGCCTGCTGCTTGTTTTGTTTCTTTTTTCGTTGCAGCAATATTTCTTCTATTTCAGCCTGTTCTTTATCGCTTGTAAAATGAAAATCTTTCATAACTATTTATTCTCATTTTTTAAATTACAAAAATCAAATACAGATTGTTGAAGTAGCAACACTTGCAAGTCTGCAATGCAACAATCTCTCTTATATTGGTATGAATAATAATTTTCCCAACATGTCAGATAGTGGTTATACTCCTTAATCCTCGATATGAAATTATATTCACCAACATGTCCTTGATAGTTTTCTCTACGAAGCAACATATATTCCCTCAATACTTCGATACGTTTAAGTTCTCCAGCTAATCCTCTGTTAGCCCTTTCTATTTCAAGCAGGATAGTCTCTACCTCTTCCATCAACAAGGCTGTTTGTTCTTCTTTTTCCATTGTTTTCTGCAAGCGTTCAGCTGTCAGTGCTTTTTTCTTGCGATATTCTTGTGCTGAAAGTGGTATTTGAAATGAAATGCCCATATCTAAGTTTGACGAGTTCGTCATTTCAGGACGCATATAGTATGAATATCTTAAAAACGGTGATAATCCCAATGAAGTCCAATAGCCTGCACTCTCTTCCTTTTGTCGAAGAATCTCCAATTGCAGATCTAAAGTATGCAACTGCAATGCATTTTCTCGTATATAACTCTTTAATCGAGCAGTATCGATCTGTATAGTCACACCACCTTGTGGTCGCACCAATTGAGACGCTATAGGATAATCTTCTGGTATAGACTCTAACAATCGTTCAGCTATCGCCTGCTCATCCATAAGTTTCAACAATTCATCAGTACCGATGCTGCGGTCAGAAACCAAATACATCTGTGCATCTGTCAACAACTGAAGATTATTGATACGGAGTTTCAGAACGCTTACAAGGAGACTATCATACTCTTTGCGTAAGTATTCCTTTTGACGTTCTATTATTTGGTTTGCATACTCCTGTTCCAAAGACACACGCTCGAGCTCACCCATAAGAGACAACTCTCTGAGTCGCTCTTTTCGGTTAATGAGCGAACTATTCATAATATTCCATCTCAGTTCGGCTTGCGCTTTTACCGAATAAACAGCCAAAGCATCATCCTCGTCATAATCCACTCCGAGTTCTTGACCTGCTCGATAATAAGTCTGTCCCGAAAAAACCAGACCTGTTTCGGCTTTCAGTGCATATTGTTGACTTTCAACTTTTGCATCGATAAGCGAGTCCATAGCATTCACTCCCATTCTCTGAGAAGCTGTATCCATTGCTATTGGTCCGAAATCGGTTGTAGTCGGAACATGCCGAAAAATCAGCGTGTCCAACATTTTGAAATGCGTTTCGAATCGTTTAAACAGCGTTTCATCTTTTCTAAGAGACTGAGCGTTAACAGACGAAAAGGATAATATTGAGAGAATCAATAGTATTATGAAGATTGCCGATGATTCTTTTAACAATTTCACGATTTAGAAATTATATATTATATAAATGTCTTATATTCTTCATAGTTCCTTATCAACAAGTTAGGTATATCTAACCTATGAGGGCATCTGCCTTTACATAAATTACAACGTAGGCAGTTTTCTATTCTTTTCATCTTAGTTTTCCATTCTTCTGTCAGATATTCTTCAAACGATTCGCCACGTAAGAAAAGATTCATTCTTGCGCAATCGCTGATTTTTATACCGGCAGGACATGGCATACAACGTCCACATCCGCGACAGATTTCTTCTGTTGACATCAGAATATCATTGAAAACAGAACGTACAACCAGTGAGCTGCGACACCTGCAACGAGTCCGCCTACAGTGTGAGCCAAGATAGCTTTAGATGTGAGGCTACGGAATCCGAGTGAGTCGAGCATAGCTGTATGTGTGCTAAGATAACCGCTCCAGCACATACCCATAGCTGTGAAAACAGCGATAGCGTTGCCGTTGATGATTCCTTCTTGGATAAAACGTGGAATCAAGCCGAGAGCTGCTCCAACAGCACCGAGGGCTGTGATAGGGAATGCTACTAATTGTGGGTTTTCAAAACCGAACAACCACTTGAATACGAAGTTAATTTTTTCAGCGAGATATGGCAATAAAGCAACACCTTCGTAAGCACCGCCTTGATATCCGCCTTCAGGAGCGCCGAATGTGAGCATCATAACAACTGTTGAAATAATGAGAACACCAGGAATGATAGCAAGACCGATTTCAACACCTGACTTGCCGCCGTCGAGGATAGCATTCAAGAAACGTAAGAATGCGCTGCCTTCTGACTTGAAAGAAATTTGTTGCTCATCACCTTCTTTGTCGCTGATTTCTGCATTGAGTTCAGGGTTAGATTTCAAGATGAAACGTTGCATCAAACGTGTTGAAACGATACTACCGATAACAGCGCCGAGTAAACCAACCAATGCTGCTGGCAAAAAGCCTTTACCCATCATAAACATAATCACGACGAGACCCATGCCGAAAGCTGTACCGAAGTTTGTTAAAGAAATAAGTTGGTATTTTTTAAAATAACGTGCGAAGTGAGCGTCTTTAGAAAGACTGATGATGGCTGGGTTGTCTGACAAGAATGTCATGATGCCGCCGAGAGCAGCAACGCCTGGAAGGTTGTATAAAGGTTTCATGAGAGGACGAAGCACGACTTCAATCAAACGTACCACGCCAAATTCGACTAACAAATTACCCAAAGCACCTGACACAACAGTGATAGCCATGATGTAAAATACTGTTTCTAACAATAAGCTGTAAGCTGTCTGCATAATGGTGTTCATCATGTTAGGCAAGCCCATTTTACTTCCAAGATAGCCGAAGAATCCGAAGAATATCAGTAAGAAGACAACAGCTTCTATACGGCGTTTGGTTAAAAATTTCATGTTTTTCATTTGTCTTTATTTTTTGTTTGTTATTATTTTATTTTGCGAAATCAATTCTCCATGTCAAGCCAAGATTGAATTGGAATGCCAATTTAGATTCTATAGGATTTATATCAATGTTGTCAAAATCATATAAAGTTCCTAATTGGTTAAAAGCGAAAAATCCGTGGAGACGTACGTTTTGATTTCCTTTATATGGATAAGCTTCAAAGCCCAAACCAGCGAATGAATATTCAACACCTGGTGTTACAGTATAATCAAATGGTATATATTGAGGATGTCCATCTTTATACTCGACATAACTATGTTTGTTTCTATCATAGCCGCCTTTTACAACACCAGTAAATTTATCTGTGAAAGCATATTTAGCTTCGCCTATGAGAGTGAAGTCGCCCAAGAAGAAATCGCTTTGGTCTAAGAAACCTCTGTTCATAAAGTCTACATAGAAGTCAAATTTGCCAAAGTCAAACATATTACCTAAAGCGATGTAATTGATATATTGACCTCTTTTTTGAGACATCATATTAATAGAATATGAAGTTGTCAAAGGACCCATCTTACCGTACCAAATCAAGTTGTAGGCATACATGCTTTGGAATTTCTCTTTTGTGAAAGGAGAATTAGTTACTTGGAAAATAATGTCGTGATTGCCGTCATTAGTATGGAATTCCACTTGGCCGCCAACGTCATAGCAGTCGAATGTGTTCCAGAAGTATGATGCGTAATAGACATCTATAGGAGCGAGGTCATATTCCCAGCCGCCGACAGCGAGAGGCATCTTACCTGCTGTGAAAGAAAAGTTTTTGTTAGCGTGATAAGAAAGAATCATATAATCGGTCTTTGAACTTCCGTGATACATATCGATTCTTTGGCGAATGCGATAGGAGAAATCGTCAAGGAAAGAACCTTTCATTTCGAAGTTGAAATACTTGCCGTCGATGCCCGAAGTTGATGATTCGTTTTCATTGAAATAATCGAAGTCGGCACGGCCTTCAATTGACAATTTGTCGATGGTAAAATTTTTCTCTTGTGAGAAACCGATGTTATTAAAAGCTACTAATAACACCAATAAAAATGCTAAAGATAATTTTCTCATTTTATAATTTGTTTAATTGTTTTTATTTTATTTTTTAATCAGCTTTCCTGTTTTGACATATTCTCCGCATCTGACGAAATATGTGTAAACACCAGAAGGAAGTCTTTCAAGGTTTAATGTCATCCTACCACAACTGCCTCTGAGTTCCTCTTTAATAACATTGATACCGAGTGCATTTGTGATGACTAACTCAGCCTTGCTATAGTCAGCTGGCAATGTATATTCTACCTCACTCCATGCTGAGGCTGGATTTGGAGCTAAATTTACGTTTACCCCCATAGCATCTGCAATATTTGTCTGAATATTGACTCTTCCTCTGCTTGAATTTGAAACTGATGGCAATGTCGGACATGTTGCTCTTAAAGTCATTGTCTCATCGTTCTGCGCCAAGATAGAATATGCCATCGTCTGTGAGTTGCCGTTGCCGTTTTCTACAATCTCTTCTACCATAAGAGTCTCCTCTTCTGTCAATTCTATAATACTGCGACCGCTTTCATATAATGTCTCATATAATCTTACAAGTGTCATATAATCGTTATGTTCTATGAGTTCAGCACCTTTTAAGTTATAGACGTAAGGTAATATCTCAGCTAAAGCAAGTGCATTTGCAAAATCACCTTCTTGTATGTATGAGGCAACTATAAGACGGTCTGACGCCATATCGTTCATGTTTGCCAGCCATGTTCTCAACTCTTCATTGTCTGACTCTTCACCGTTAAGGTTGCTTCTGACAATGTCACCTGCGGCGAGAAGATATTCTCTTTCTGACTTCGCCATTTGTGATTCCAATGCCGTACGTGCTGTTGTGCCATTAGCCATCTCTCTCAACAACTCAGTCATATACTGAGGCATTGGGTTATTTTTGTTTTCAAGATAGCTGATAAGAGTGTCTTTCTTTAATTCGTCCGGATTGGCAGATAGGATCTCAAACAAGACTGACGAAGAGAACACGTCTTCACGTTGTGCAGCTGTTGTAAGAACTTCATTTGACAGATAAGGAGAAAGGCCTAACAGCTCTGAACGTAATCTCATTGCATCATTAGCAGTTGCGGTGTTGATGTCCAAAACTTCAGCCTGAGTGTTGCCGCCGTCTATTCTGCTTGTGTAAAGATTGTTCAGCTCGGTAAATGCGTTGAGTGAAATCTTATATTCGCTTTGAAGTTCATTAATCTCCTCTGCTGTCCTTGTGATTGTATTATTGCCACCGCCGTAGTGAGAAATACATAAATTTGGATTCGATGTGGCAATGGTTAAAACTCGATACCATTTTAAGTTTGCAGGTTGTTGAAGAGAATCATTATTATAATAACAATAATTTATTATATCATCTCCAGCATTGTAGAATTGATATTGAGAAGCAGAAAATGTATTGCCAGCAGCTTCCAAATATGAACCTTGATAACCTGCAATACCATTTGCAATGGCTGTCTCATCTCTAATAACACAGAAATCATTTATATTACTTTCATTGGTGTTACACAAATATACAAGACCTTTTTGTTTTGAACTACTAGCAACTATTGATTTTCCATTGTTTCCCATAGATAAATTTCCACATGTAAGATTATGGAAATGGTTCTTATATATATTGTTGTTATATGCACCCGAGTTACTGACTAATATTCCATACGTATCGTTGTTAGGCCGAGCGTTTCCATAAAAGTTATTTTCCTCTATACAGAACTCAACAGCACCATTTATATATACGCCGAAGCTACAATCAGACTTACTACCCACATTAAATTCATTGCCAACTATTGTGGCATATCCTGCATTTTCTACATAAATCCCTTTTTCGTTATTATTAAATTTGGAGTTTCTAACTATAAAAGTACGTACAACACTTCCATCATTAGATGACAAAACGCCATAAGTAAAACCAGTAAATGTGGTACGAACAAGGTCATCTTCAGGACATGGTAAATAATTTGAATCACAATAGGAATCCACCATAAAGCCCGCATTATAAGCTGCAATACCAGATGTCCATGGTGTTACCTGAGGAACATTTCTGTCAACAGAAAACAAACATCCTGAGAATACTATACCTCTAACCCTATCAAGGTCAACATGCTTGTAGAATAGTTCATCACCGATGTAATTTCTGTCTATTGTGAAGGTACAGTTACGGAAATGTGAATCATACGGCATCTCGTTTCCATTACCAGGATTGAAGTTTGTGTAATTTATGGCATGAACAGCTTTTGCGTTATTACGGAACACTGCGTCAGTAGCATAAACGACACCGCCTTCGCTACTATAATTACTAGGATTCCACAACTCAACGGCACATATAGCATTTTCAATAGTTGCACCGTTTTTGAGTTCTAAATATCCTTGTTGACGTTTTCCGTTTATAATATACTGATGTTCACTGTCGTTACCCCACACTTGTATACCTTGCCATTTTTTATCAGAAGCTGAATTTGTCATAACACCACCGTTTATAACAAGACTTCCACCAGGTTTAATTACGGTTTTGGCATTATCATTGTTTCTCACTTCTCCTGTAAGCATTACTGTTGCGCCCTCATTTATTACAAAACCATCGGAAACAATCATACCTGATAAGGTAGTAGTTGGTATTGTGAGATCTATTTCCTTCTTTACGGTGTAATAGTTGTCGCATGTATATGCGAATGTGAATGTTAAGATTGCTTTAGGAGCAAGATATGAGAGTGTAGATTTATACGAAAGATTAGCTATATTTCCCGATCCTGATGACTGACTGAACATCTCTGCTGGCTCAACACTCCAACTACATGAGTATGGAATTACATTTGGGGTAAATGTATAAGTAGCGTTTCCAACAAACACATCTGGGCCGTCTATCTGAGTATTTGCAATACGACGATAATAAGTGTAAACAGATGACCCCATTGCAATGCCATCCATATTGACAACATCGTGTTTATGATGTTTTGTCAAAGGACCATTGCCCCACTTTGATATTAATGTATCTTGATTAACGACAATAGAGGAGTGTTCTGATTCATTATCCAAAATAGTATGAGTATAATCAGTGTACTTACGTACTACAGCGATGTCACCATAATTGAGATTATTTATGTCAGTAATTTCAACGAATGAACCGTCACATATTTCTTTAAACCATGTTATCTTGCATGGTATTGTTCCTTGTGAAATACCAAAACTATATCCATGGCAATTATAGGTTGGTGTTGCTTCTCCTATTATTGTATGGTTGGAATAATCATCCAAATAACGTTCTTGAATGAATGTTTTTTCATATCTGGTATAATCTTTACTATCTATAGTAACAACCCATTTATCATCAATCTCATTACTACTCCCATGCTTACCAGGATTATATTGTTCTCCAGATAATGTGCAAAAATAATAAGGATCACCATCTCCGAATTGAGCAAATGCACTAATATATGGTAATAATAGTATTAAAAGTAATATCTTTTTCATAAAAATCTATATATTTAATAATCATATTCGTAATAACGGAATGGTTGACAATCACCATTTTCCGTTATATAATAGGAATAAGTCACATAACCATCTTCATCATGTTCATAACAACCTCTTTCTGAGCATGCGCCAAAATTCTTCCAAAATGGTTGGGTAATATATTCCTGCCCGTATCCACCAGAGCCACTATATCCTCGCAGCCAATGTGGCTGAGTATAATAAGGATGAATATGTTCTCCAAAATCACCATAGACAGTTGTATCTCCTTGGGGATATACATATGTCATATATAAATTTTCATCGTGCCAAATGAACCTTTTTTCTAAATTATTTGTATTATTTGATTCAATGAGAATCCTACCTTTTTTATCATATTCTCTATATACAGAATGTTTATATTTATCTTTATAATAAAAATCTATCTGAGTAATTTTCCCATCTTTCATGCGACAGATATAATTTGTCTTGCTGGTATGACCTGGTTCATAAACTGATACTTTCATACTATCTTCAGCATAATAATCAAAATCATATTCAAGCTGGTTATATGTTCCAGAGTCTGTCGTTATATGCTCAATTCTTGTAAAATCGTCATTCCAATCTATAATAAATATCGGCTTATTTTTGTCTATGATATACTCTCTGACAAGATACTTCTTCACCATAGGTTCTTCCAGTATGGTATCGTTGTTATCGTCAGCTTCATTATTTGTCGGATCAGGCTTGCATGCTGTCATCATAACATATAACAAGATTATTGAAAACAATAATATCTTTTTCATAACTTATTGATTTGCCATGTTAATAATTTGTTCTGCAATGTTATTTTTGCTATAAAATTCTTTAAGACCTTCTCGTTGGGTTTTCTTTTCCGAAACTAAATTTGCAATTTGATTTGACCTGCTATTTGAGACTGAATCCAAAAATTCATATATCATCAGTTCCATAATCATAAAATCGAAAGAATATTGTCCGCAATCATAATCGTCGCTAATCTGCCTAACAAAATTAACATCTCTCGAAGAATACATATTTATGAGTTCCGATGCAAAATCATTGCGACCAAATAATTCTTCATATCCGTTAAATTGTGATTTTATTTTCTTAAAACCATCAATAACATTGTCATTCACAAAAACATTTATATTAAAAGGATAATATAAACATGTTTCCAAAAGTCTTGATGTCGAGATGTTTTCCAAAGTGTCTGTCGGCAATTGTAAAGACTCAAGCCTTTGGCTATGAGTCATATCTTTCCATGCACTACTTTTAGGATAGACAGGGAATGAATATCCATTATAACGTATCACATTGGTTTTATATGGTACAAATTCTTGTGAGAAACCGATGTTATTGAAAGCAACTAACAACATCGCAAAAAGTACTAAAGATAATTTTCTCATTTTATAATTTGTTTTTTATTCCTATTCGTTTAATTTTGCTTCGCTTCTTAAAACGTGACGCATTTCGGTGATGATAGTCGATGATTCTTGTATTATATTGAGGTACAATAATCCCAAGTCGATGTTTTCCTTGTTGTTTTGTATTCTGTTCATCTGTTCGTGTGTCATCGCTGTCACATCTTCTTCTCTAAGTCTGATGCGTTCCATGATGGCATCGACGTCTTTATATTCTGAAGAATAGATGGTGATATCGGTGGCATCAATAGCCCAGAATACCTTTTCTTTAAGGCTTTCCACTTCAGGGAGATATTTCTTGTCTAATGGAGTGAAGCTGTTATCGACATATTCTTTGCAAGGGTCGCAGATTCTTCTCAAGGAGTAGAGCATCTGTTCGATGCAGTTGTAAGAGATATGGAACCAGGTGTTCTTGTTCATCATTTTATCGTCGAGGCGACGCATTATCATGATTTCCTTTCTCTTGAGCTGTTTCATTATCTGTTTAGCGTCGCGGCAGTCGTTGGAGGCTTTTTTCAAAGTCTTGATGTCTTCCTTCACGAAAGCGTCAACGATGTTGGTATATACATCTTTTATGATGTTAAGCATTCTGTTCATGCTTTCTTTGTTATGTTGTACGAATGACTCGTATATGACTTCTTTTTCGTTTGCGCTCAATGCTTTTTCGAACAATTCGTCATTGTCTTCGTTTTTGTTTGTCTTAGCTCTGTTTTTGATGATGATAAATACTGCGAGAGCAATCATCGCTATCATTGCCAACACGCCGCCGTAGTAGAACAGCAATGCTATGAGGAAGCATATCAGGAAAGCCACTATCGCGGTAATGAACCATCCGCCGATGACAGAGAACATACCTGTTACGCGATAAACGGCGCTTTCTCTCGACCAGGCACGGTCAGACAATGATGCGCCCATTGTCACCATGAATGTGACGTAAGTCGTTGACAAAGGCAGTTTCAATGATGTTCCGAGAGCGATGAGCATAGAAGCAAGCACTATACTTACCGAGCCTCTGATAAGGTCGAAGGCAGCGTTTTCTTCGAGTATCATCTCTCTGTTGTCGAAACGTTTTTCAATCCATACCTTAACTTTAGCAGGCAATATGCTGTCGATGGCATTGACCATATTGTTTGAAAATCTTACCAAAGCACGTGCGATAGCAGAAGAGCCGAACGACTCATTGCCGCCGTTTTGTTTTGATAAGTCTAATGAAGTCTGAAGAACGATTTTTGCTTTTTTGGATGTCAGCAATGTGACAACCATAACGAAGCCAGCCAAGATGATATATACTGTGTTAGCAGCTGACATTGTGTTGAGAGAGTTCATGGAGAGGGCATCCATTGGCACTCCGCTATTTTTCACGTCGATGTAAGTGTCGAGACCTGCGAGAGGCACGCCGATGAAGTTGACGAGGTCGTTGCCGGCGAATGCCATGGCGAGTGCGAATGTTCCGATGAGAACGACTAATTTCAACACATTGACTTTAAGGAAGAACAAGATTTGCATCAATATTGTGAAGAAGACAAAACTTGCTCCGAGAAGTTGCAAGGTGTGCGTGTCAATCCAGCTTTTTATGTCGGCTGTCATGAATGCAGCGCCTTTCATACCTTTGATGAGCATGAAATAAATCAATGCTGTCGTTGCTATTCCGCTGAAGATACCAATCTTCCACTTGAGATTTTTTTCAAAGTTGAATGAGAAAATGAGACGAGTGATGTATTGTACTATCATACCGAATATGAAAGCGATAGCTACCGATAGGAAGATGCCTACTATCATTGTCAAGGCTTTGTCGGTGTTGATGAGTTCTCCGAGTCCCACGTCGAGAGCTCCGCTATGCATCTTTATCATCGCGATTGCCACTGTCGCGCCTAACAATTCGAATACAAGTGATACCGATGTTGATGTCGGCAATCCTAATGAGTTAAACACGTCGAGCAGGATTAGGTTGGCTATCATCACCGCCAAATAAATGTAAATTATTTCATTGGCAAAGAAATATTGAGGTGAGAATACTCCGTTTCGCGCTATTTCCATCATTCCGTTGCTCATAAGAGAACCGAATATGATACCGAATGAAGCGATGATTGTGACAGCTCTGTAAGACGCTGATTTTGTTCCTACAGCCGCTGACATAAAGTTAGTTGCGTCGTTACTGACACCTGCGACTATACCTAAAATCGCTAATACAAAAATAAATACAATTACGATTGGAAGAAATGTTTCCATACTTTTCTCAAATTAAAAAATTTGGGACAAAGATACTGATTTTTTCAAGTCGTTTACAAATGAAAAATCATAAAAAAAAATGAAGCTGCCATAAAGGCAACTTCATAAAAAAATGAAAACGTATGAAAAATTCATTTAATCTATCATATCCGCAATATCGAGTGGATTTTCTATAAACAGATGAGCTCCATGTTCAGCGAGGAACTCTCTGTCTCTGAATCCCCATAATACTGAAACACAATACACTCCAGCGTTATCGCCAGTCTTGACATCAACTTCAGAGTCGCCGAAGAATATGGCTTCATCTTTTTCTACTCCGAATTGTTCGCACATCATATTGATGCCGTCCGGAGCCGGCTTGCGACGACATGTCTCGCTTTCACCCATAACTGCATCATACAATCCTTCAAAATAATGTTTGCAAACGTCTTCTGCCGCAGCTTGGAATTTATTGGATACGATGCCTATTTTAAGGCCTCTTTTTTTTAGTATCCTCAACGTTTCCATAATACCATCGTAAGGACGTGTCTTTTCGCAGCAATGTTTTGAATAATGGTCTTTAAAACAAGCATAGCAATTCTTGAAATCCTCATCGCTGATATTGCTCGGAACAGCACGACGCATCAGATGTTCGACGCCATTTCCTACAAATGAAGTAATTTCTTCAAGTGTTTTTGTTTCATAACCAAACAAATCTAAAGTAAAATTAACACTTTGCGTCAAATCGTCTAATGTGTAAAGCAATGTGCCGTCAAGATCAAAAATTACCAATTTTCTCATCATTATTTATTTTTTCGTGTTGCAAATATAGTCATTAAATAAATAACTCTGATGAAAGTTTCACCAAAGTTATTTATTATCTTGATAAAGACATAAACACTATACTATCTGCATACTTTAAGAAGCCTATTTTATAGTATTAATCCAATTTGCAATATCGACAAGTACCTCTTCTGAAATAGTTTCATCAATTGCGCCGTAATCAATAGCCGTTGCAATTGTGCAATGCTGGAAGAAATGATTCAGAGCATCATACTCTTTTATCACATTCTTCTTATTTTTTGGAAGATTAGACTTTATGACAGGAAGATTATCCTTACTCAACACTTGCAAATCAAGATTTCCGTTTAATGCCATCACAGGACATTTTATCTTGCGGATAGCTTCTGCTGGAGAATATTTAATAAACCAAGTGAACCATTCTCCTCCAGCTGTAATGACTTCTACAAGATTCGCTTTGAGATTATCAATCAACGCCAAATCATTAGCCTTGCATATATCTTCGACATATTCAGTTTTATTCACGATTTCCTTTCCATCAGCCCTATCTTTGTAAACAATTCTCAAAGCAGTCGTATAGTCACTTACCATATTTTGTGGCACGCCATGTTGTTGCATTATCGCCTCATTTTGACCAACAATAATATCTATGCCATTTGCTGCGCCACCGGCAAGTGAGATAACGAAATCCACACTTTTATTAGCACCCATCATAAAAGCTATAGTTCCGCCTTCGCTATGTCCCAAAACGCCAACCTTTCCAAACTTATCCAAACCACGAAGATATGCGATTCCCGCTTCTGCATCCGCAAGATTATTTTCAGTTGTCATTCCTTCCACAGGACCTGACGATTTACCAAAGCCTCTGTCATCATATCTTAAAGACGCTATTCCGTTCTTTGCTAAGAAATCAGCTATTACAAGAAACGGCTTATGTCCCAAAGCTTCCTCATTACGGTCTTGAGCACCACTTCCAGTAACCATCAAAACAACAGGAACTGATTTATTTTTATAATTCTCAAAATCAACGGGATATGTCAGAGTTCCCGACAACACTGCGCCTTCTGCTTCATTTTTAAAGACAACTTCTTCTGTTGTATATGCAAATGGTTCCAAAGGAGTTTGTGGCCGTTTCAATTCAATACCACCTGATTTAAGATTAAGCGGAAGAGAAATTCCATTTTGGACAAATACACCTTCAATATCTTCTGACGACACTTTACGTCCATTATATGACGCTCTCAATATCGAAATAGACATATTCAAACTATCTGCGTCATTCTTTATCAGTTCGACAGGAATATTCTTTGCACCTTGTTCTGGAACATCCATAGTGCATGTTTGCGTTCCATCTGGCATAGTTTTGATTACAAAACCAACATTAAGTTTTTTTGATCCTAAATCGATTGCGCCAGACCAATTCTCTAATGTCTCAGTTTCTTGCGCATAAGCTGCGACAGAAGCAAAGACTACTGCTAATAATACTAATACTTTTTTCATAAGGCTTACGGTTTATTTGTTACTTCTACAAAACTAAATATTAATATTGTAATATCCAAGTATTTAAATCAAAAAAATCTGTAATTTCGCAAAATTAATTTTAGAACAGTGAAAGATCAGATAAAACAGTATTATCTCGAAAGTCCTAATGTAAAAAAGATAATTGATTTTCTTGACATTAAAGACAACATATCATGTTTGGGACTTAGCGGTTCAGCCAAATCGTATGTAGTAGCTGCTACGGCAGATAAAATAGGCGGTCATAATTTCATCATTTGCAGCGACAAAGAACGAGCCGCTTACTTTTACAACGACCTCGAAAACATATTCGGAGAAAAAGACTTCGACTATAGCAAGAAACGTATTTTGTTTTATCCGACTTCTTACAAAAGACCTTACGAACCGGAAAAACCTGACAACACTTATATCTTATCACGAACAGAAGTGCTGCAACGTATTTCATCAAGCGAGAGAAAAACGATAATCGTAACTTATCCAGAAGCACTGAGCGAAAAAGTCATTACTCGTAAGGCAATGACAAACAAGACTTATAAATTATCTGTAGGCAACGAAATTTCATTAGATTCTCTCACCGACGCTCTCGTTAATTTCAATTTTGAACATGTTGATTTCGTAGTGGAGCCAGGTCAGTTTGCAATACGAGGCGGAATTGTCGATGTCTTTTCTTTCTCTAACGACTACCCTTATCGTATAGAATTTTTCGGCGATGAAATAGATTCAATAAGAAGCTTCAATCCTATCGACCAATTATCAATAGAAAAGTTAAAGGATATTATATTAATTCCAAATCTTCAAGATTACAATTCTGAAAACGAAAGAGAGTCGATTTTACAATATCTTAAAAACAAATCTGTTATATGGATTGAGGAAGAACATTCTCTTGAAGAAAAAATAGAAAATGAATATCAGAAAGCTGTTAATGTTTTTAAAGAAAAAGAAGATATATTAGAAGAGCCAGACAGCATTTTCACGAAAGGCAAAGAGATTGTTTATCAGCTAAAAGGTTTCAAGACCATCTCTTTCGGCAATTTCCTTGACAAAAATGAAAACGCCACGGTTGAATTCAACATTTCGCCTCAGCCTACTTTCAACAAGAATTTCAATCTTTTATTAGACGACATAAAAGAACTCAAATCGGAAAAATTCGCCATTTATTGTTTTTCTGAAAGCAAGAAGCAGCTCGAACGTATTCAGAGTATCTTGAACGACATCCAGAAAAAAAATGAAGACTACAGCAATTTCAACCCAGTAAATCATTCTATTCAAGCAGGTTTTATTGATAAAGACTTGAAGATTTGCTGCTATACCGACCATCAGATTTTTGAGCGTTACCACCGTTTCCGACTTCGTGAAGGTTTCGCCAGCAGCCAGGCGATAACAATCAAGGAATTATATGACCTGAAGCCTGGCGATTATGTCACGCATATTAATTACGGTATTGGTCGTTTTGACGGTTTGGAGACTATAGAAAACAACGGCAAGCAACAAGAGGCGATGCGTCTCATCTACCAGAACGGCGACCTTTTGTATGTCAGCATTCACTCTTTGCACCGTATTTCAAAATATTCGAGCAAAGACGGCATGCAGCCTACTTTGAGCAAACTCGGCTCCAGCTCATGGAACAAGCTGAAAGAGAAGACCAAAAGCCGTGTCAAAGACATTGCCCGCGAATTGATAAAATTATATGCCGAACGCAAGAACAGCAAAGGCTTCCAATATATGCCTGATACTTATTTGCAGACAGAGCTCGAAGCCTCTTTCATGTATGAAGACACAGCAGACCAGCTCAAGGCTACCGTTGACGTAAAACGCGACATGGAATCCGAAACCCCTATGGACCGCCTGATATGCGGCGACGTAGGTTTCGGCAAAACAGAAATCGCCATACGCGCCGCATTCAAAGCCGTATGCGACTCCAAGCAAGTTGCCGTCCTCGTCCCTACAACAGTACTCGCACTCCAGCATTATCAGACTTTCTGCAAACGCCTCCGTGGGTTCCCTGTTAACATCGATTATATAAATCGTTTCAAAACAGCTAAAGAACAGAAAAAAACAATAGAAGATTTAAAAAACGGTCATACCGATATAATAATAGGCACACACAGCATCATAGGTAAAAACATCGTCTTCAAAGACTTGGGACTACTCATCATCGACGAGGAACAAAAATTCGGCGTTTCCGCTAAAGAAAAACTAAAACAATTACAGACTAACGTTGACACTCTTACACTTACAGCTACACCTATCCCAAGGACGCTGCAATTTTCAATGATGGGAGCTCGCGACATGAGCATCATAAAAACGCCTCCGGCAAACAGACAGCCTGTCACCACCGAGTTGCATTCTTTCAATCCGGATATTATTCGTGACGCGGTTCAATATGAACTTGCTCGCGACGGACAAGTGTTTTTCATCCATAACAGAATACAAAACATCCAGGATGTTTGCGACATGATAACAAATTGCGTCCCGGGAGTAAGAGTAGCCGTAGCTCACGGTCAGATGGAAGGCAGCAAACTCGAGAAAATCATGCTCGACTTCATCGACGAGAAATACGACGTGCTTTTATCTACTACAATAATAGAATCAGGATTGGACATCCCAAACGCAAACACTATCATAATCAATGAAGCTCAGAACTTCGGTCTCAGCGACTTACATCAGTTAAGAGGTCGTGTCGGACGTTCCAACAAAAAAGCCTTCTGTTACCTTTTGTCGCCTCCTTTATCCACATTGCCCGACGAATCGAGGAAACGACTACGCGCCTTGGAGGACTTCTCCGACCTCGGCAGCGGATTCAACATCGCATTGCGCGACTTGGACATAAGAGGCGCTGGAAATCTCCTCGGCGCTGAACAAAGTGGTTTTATCAACGACATCGGATTCGAGACTTATCATAAAATCTTGGACGAAGCAATACTCGAACTTAAAGAAACTGAATTTAAAGATTTGTTCGAAGGCGAACTTCGTGAAAAGAAATTCGTCAGCGAATGTGTTTTTGAATCCGACCTCGAAATATTGCTTCCTAACGATTATGTCGATTCATCAGCCGAACGCATCAGTCTTTACACCGAACTCGACCATATTCAAAATGAAGAAGGCCTCGTCAGATTTACAAATAACATCACTGACAGATTCGGACAAATACCGCCTCAGACAGAAGATTTATTGAATACGATGAGACTACGTTGGCTTGCTCGCGACCTTGGCTTTGAAAAGATTATGTTGAAAAATAAAATAATGACAGCATATCTCGTATCTAACCAAGAGTCGGAATATTATCAAACCGACACCTTCATCAAGATAATAAGATATGCTGCCACACATCCTCGCCGCTGCAAAGTCAAAGAACTCAACGGCAAAAATATTTTTTATTTAGACGCAATAAACAATGTTGGCGAAGCCTTGAAAGTTATCAGAGAAATAACTCAAATAAACGAATAATTTCTCATCATTTCATTGCTTGTCATATTGTTGTACTTCTTCATAAATATATTCAAGCTGTATTCCGGCCATCTTGAACATACTTTCCGATTCGGCGCAGTCGTGGTATTTTCTTTGACATACCACTCTTACGATACCGCAATTTATTATCAACATGGCACATGTTCTACATGGTGTCATTCTGCAATATAAGGTACTGCCTTCCAATGCTATGCCTCGTTTTGCAGCCTGAGCTATGGCATTTTGTTCTGCATGAACCGTCCTTACGCAATGTTGCGTGATATGTCCGTCTTCGTGAATCATCTTTTTGAAAAGATGGCCTACTTCATCGCAATGTGGCAGACCTGTTGGTGCTCCGACGTAACCTGTTACCAAAATCTGGCGGTCTTTCACGATGACGCAACCGCTACGTCCTCTGTTACATGTTGCACGTTCGGCGACAGTATCAGCGAGATTCATGAAATATTCGTCCCATGTCGGACGCTTATATTCCTGCTCGCCTATTTTATTTAATACTTCTTCCACTTTTTTATGCAGTTCTTCAATTGTTCCGTCGTTAACAAACAGATAATTAGCCTCTCTGATACAAGCTGCTATGTTTTGTTTATTAGGGTCATCTGAATTCATCTCACGTTCTTCGTTAGCGACGAAAGTCTCGAAACTCACAGAATCCGTTTCTGATTTTCTCTCTCTAATACGTTGATAACGAATCTTCTGATCAGCGTCAACAGCGAAGAGATAGAAGTTACCTTTTGAACGTAAAGCATTGACTTCACCAATTGCACGAACGCTTTCTATGATAGCGTTTTTTCCTGTAGCGAAAGCTCTCTCATAAAGCTGCGTCGCTATATAACTTGGCGAATGTTTGGCTCTCAAGTCGTTACCCACTTCCGTAAGAGTATCGCGATTTACTTCAAGACCTCTTTTTTTCACTTCTTCTGCAATAAAAGCACGCACTGAATAATGCACGTAGCCTTTTTCCTTGACGAGATAATCTACAATAGTGCCTTTGCCGGCTCCTAATGTTCCTGTGATTCCTATTATATTCATAATATTTTTAGCTTTGTTAATTATATGGCTATGCCATACGTTATATCTTTCTGAGCCTTTCAGGCTGATTTTGTTATTTACTTTCTTCTTTAATATCCTGAATCCATTGGTCGATGTCGATGGATTTATGTCTGCTTAATTCATTAAATAATGTTTCCGGATTGTCGCTGACGATAATATTATCGCGATGTTCTTTACGAATAAAACCTTGACTTACTGCATGATTGACAAACTGCATCATACTATCATAATAATTCAATGTGTTATAAAGAGCTACCGGTTTGTCGGCAATGCGAAGTTGGTTCAACACTGTTATTTCGAAGAGTTCGTCCAAAGTGCCGAAGCCTCCTGGCATTGCTATAAAAGCATCAGATTCGTTGATAAGCATCAACTTACGTTCCGACATAGAATCAACTTCTATCATTTCAGTCACGCCTTCGTGAGCTATTTCCATATCGGTAATGAGCTTCGGTATTATTCCAACAACGCATTTTCCTTTTTCCAACATCTTGTCGGCGATGATTTTCATAAGGCCGACATTGGCGCCGCCATAATATAAAGTGCAATCATGTTGAGCAAGGACCTCGCCCAATTGAGCAGCTGCTTCTTGGTATCTCGGGTCGTTACCCATGCTGCTTCCGCAAAAAACACATACTTTCATTATGATAATTTTATTTCGCAAATATAATAAAAAAGACCACAAGACTACAAGACCACAAGACTACAAGTTTTTTTTTAGTTAGGAAGTAATGAAGTGATGAAGTAAATAGTGAAATTATTACATCACCAGAAATCCAAAGCTCCAGAAATCCAGAAATCCTTCTCCGCTTCAAAAGGATGCCGCTCCAATCCCTAACGCATCAGAGGCAACTAAAATCAGTTTCTACATCTTCAATTGCAAAGATATATTAACTTCTCAAAAATATCAATTCCTGTGTCAATAATCTCATCTTCAAATTCGTAAATCGGACTATGAAGCGGTTCGTGTTCCAAGCCGCAACCAAGACCAAAGAGGCAGGCCGGGCACAAAGTGCCGAATCTTCCGAAATCCTCCGACCATGGAAACGGAGCGTTTATCATATTGACCGACAACTTCAATTCCTTGGCAGCCTTTTCGACAGTTTCTACTTCCTCAACAGAATTAATCGTCGCCTCAAACGCCTCATGAATACTATACGAAAATCTCAGTTTGAACTCATGTGCCACATATTCGCACAAAGCGATAGTACTTTCTGTTAATTTATTTAAAGCATTATTATCTTGACTTCTCAAAGTAATCCAGATTTCGGCATATCCCGGAGTTACGCCAAATGTCTTCTCCCCGATTGAAACATGAGTAACTGTCAAAATAGTATTGTATTTGTCTTTTTTAAGATTCTCATATTTTTTCTGAAACGCATCGAGAAGAGTCGTGACGACAATCTGCGGGTTGTTGCCTTTCTCTGGTTGCGAGGCATGAGAAGTAGCGCCTTCAAAAACGAGTTTCAAGCCCTGAGATGCAGAAGCAAAACATCCTTTCTTCAAGACAATCTGATGTTTGGCATAACCAGGAAGATTGTGCAAAGCAAAAGCTACATCTATCTTCAATTCTTTAAATTGAGAATCATTTATGACAGCTAAAGCTCCTTCCCCATTCTCTTCAGCAGGCTGGAAAAGAAGAATCACATCACCTTTTTCCGGACGTTTCTTTCCATAACGCATTGCTAATCCGCACAATATAGCAGTATGACCATCATGCCCGCATCGATGAGAATATTGACTTTGATCTTTCGTCTTTCGACTTTCAACCAAAGGAATATTAAGTCCGTCGATATCGGCGCGAATAAGAATATTTTTCCCCGTTTCTTTTCCTTTAAAAATCACGATGATACCATAACCGCCAATATTTTTCAAATGAACATCAGGATTTGTCTTTTCCAAAAAGGCATTTATAATCTTATTCGTCTTTTTCTCCTGTCCCGACAATTCAGCGTTTATATTCAACTTATGTCGTAGTGATTCAAGCACTTTCATATTTACATCATTAAACTTAAAACCTTAAATCATAAACTAATTCAAGCTACCCAAAAGTAAAAATAATTTTTTCATAATTTTAATATTTCTACAAAAAAGAAAAGTATTATCTTTGTAGCAATAAATTGACGTCAATGAGTGTTTTATATCCTTTAAAGTTCACGCCATCATATTTTGAAAAAATATGGGGTGGACAACACGTTAAAACCATTCTAAACCAAGACTTTGGTAATTTAATGAATTGTGGAGAAGCATGGTTGCTCTCCGGCCTTGAAGGTCAAAACAGCATCGTAAGCAATGGCGATTTTGCAGGCGACGAGCTTAATGATTTAATAGAAACCTTCATGGGCGACCTCGTAGGCGATGAGGTCTTCAACAAATTCGGTGAACGTTTCCCATTATTAATAAAGGTGATTGACCCATTAGATAATTTATCTATTCAGGTACATCCAGACGATGAACTTGCACAAAAGATAGATTTATATAATGGCAAAACCGAGATGTGGTATGTCATGCATGCCGAAAAAGGAGCTAAACTTGTATCCGGATTCAACAAAGAAGTAACACCTGAAGAATTTGAAAAAGCCATCACTGAAAAGAACATCGAAGGCATGCTCAACTATGAAAATGTACAAACCGACGATGTGTTCTTCATTCCTGCAAGAAAGATTCATGCTCTCGGCGCAGGCTGCATGGTAGCTGAAATTCAACAGACAAGCGACACATCTTATCGCGTTTATGATTGGGACAGAATAGACCGCTTCGGAATGCAACGCCAGTTGCACATAGACGAAGCTCTCGCCACAATCAATTTTAAAAAAGAAGACAGCGGCAAAGTCAAATACGACAAAAAAATTAAAAATTCAACTGTCAATTTGGTAAGTTGCCCTTATTTCACCACTAATATAATTAATTTAGATGCCAAATCGGCTCTCAAAAAAGACTATTCCGAATTAGATTCATTCGTGATATTGATGAGCGTTTCTGGAAATTTCATCTTATCATACGAAGGCGGAACCGAGTTGATAAAAGCCGGCGAATGTATTTTGGTTCCTAACATAATCAACAAGGTGGATATTATAACCAACGAAGAATGTAAATTATTAGAAGTATATATTGTATAACTAAATCAAATTAAACTATGAAAAAGACATTAGTATTATTGTTTTTAAGCGTTCTTTTCTTAGGCGCTAAGGCTCAATCAGATTTGCCAAACGTAACATTGAAAAACTTAGATGGCGAAACAATTAACATTACAGAATTAAACAACGATGGCAAACCATTCGTTATGACATTCTGGGCAACATGGTGCGGACCATGCGTTAAAGAACACAACGCTTTAAGCGAAGTTTACCAAGATTGGCAAGATGAAACAGGCGTTAAAATCTTCGCTGTTTCTATCGACGACTCACGTTCAACTCCACGTATCAAACCTTTCGTAGAAGGTAAAGGCTGGGAATTTGACGTTTTGTTAGACGTTAACAAAGACTTGGCAAGAGCTATGAACGTAAGCAATCCTCCTCACACATTCTTATTCGACGGCAACGGCAAAATGGTTCACCAACATGCTGGTTACTTCGAAGGCGCAGAAGATGAACTTTACGAAGAAATTTTAAAACTTGTTAAATAATTTTCTTTAAGTTTGAAAAAATGAAAAGATTTTTATTATCTGCAGCATTATTCTTATGCTCCACAGGTTTATTTGCTCAATCCATTAACGAATCACAAGTTAATGGCAGTTTCCAAATAGACGGTCAATATTATAAGGTTGATGAGGCTATCGGCATTACTGAAGAATCTATAGACGGCAAGAAATTTGGTCTTAACGGCTTCGGTAAAATCAACTACTCTTTGGGCAATTTCACAGCTGGTCTTCGTTATGAAGCATACTTACCACAAATGTCAGGTTTCGACACAAGATTACAAGGTTGTGGCATCGCAAACTACTATGCATCTTACGACAACGGAACAATCTCTGTTACAATAGGTGACATCTACGACCAATTCGGCAATGGCTTTATCTTCAGAACATACGAAGAATGGGCATTAGGTTTCGACAACTCACTCCGTGGTATGAGAGTTATCTACCGTCCAGCAGCAGGCGTTACTTTGAAAGGTGTTTATGGTAAACAAAGATTCTTCTGGAACTCATACGGCGCAACAGAAAAAAGAGGTATCGTTCGCGGCATCGACGGCGAATGGGATCTCAACCAAAGCTTCAACGCAATGAATGACACAAAATTCAGAGCAAGCTTAGGCGGTAGCTTCGTAAGCAAATACCAAAAAAATACCAATACAACCTATAACATCCCTGAAAACGTTGGCGCTTTCGACGGTCGTATCAACTTAGGCTACGGTCGCTTCGCTTTCACGACAGAGTATGCTTATAAAATCAACGACCCTTCAGCATTCAACAACTACACATACAATGAAGGTCAAGCTATCCTCTCATCATTGTCATATTCTCAAAAAGGATTCGGCGTTATCTTACAAGTTAAACGCGTTGACAACATGAGCTTCAAATCAGACTATCAAGGTGTGAAAAACGACTTGGACATCAACTTCATCCCTCCAATCAACTACACTCACACTCACAGCCTCCCAGCAATCTATTCTTACGCAACACAACCTCTCGGTGAAATGGCAATGCAGTTGCAAGTCAACTACACAATTCCTAAAAACACCATCATCGGTGGTAAATACGGAACTAAGTTGACTCTCGACTTCAGCCAAGTTAACGACATCAAGAGAAATTATATCATTGCAGAAGGTCAAGGTCAGCCTACACACATCGCTGGTCATAACGGAACACTCGGCTATACATCACCATTCTTTGCAGTCGGAGACCGTAAATTCTTCCACGATTTCAACATCGAACTTGAAAGACGTTTGAACAAAAAATGGAAACTTATCGCTCAATACATCAACTTGTATTACGATATGGAAACTATCGAAAACCACCCAGGCGCAGAAGTTGTAAAAGCTAACATCGGTTTCGTTGACGTATCTTACAGAATCACAAGCAAACAAAGCATCCGTTTTGAGTTACAACACTTATGGGACAACATCAACAAGAACAACACAACAGAAGCTTCAACAGTAGGTCATGAAGACGTCTATAAGAAAAGAGGCAACTGGGCTGCTGCTTTAGTTGAATATTCTATCGCTCCTAAATGGTTTGTTTCTGTAGCTGACAAATACAACTATGGCAACCCTATAGCAGACAACCGCGACCATTATTATACAGCATCTGTTGGTTACATCAAAGAATCAACAAGAATAACTCTCACAGGCGGTCGTCAAAGCGAAGGTATGGTTTGCGTCGGTGGCGTTTGCCGCGTAGTTCCAGCTTCAAGCGGTGTATCAATTTCAATTACAACATCATTCTAAATAAGTTAAAGAAATGAAAAAATTAATGTTCTTATTAGCAATGGCATTCTTCATGGCAGGAATGGTTGCTTGTGATATAATTGAAGAACCATATTTTAAAGATAACAACAACGGCGGCGGTGAAACACCTGAACCAAAGGTTCAAAAATATGTTCTTTTAGAAGACTATACCGGCGTTAAATGCGTCAACTGCCCTGCTGCTGGCGAGTTCGCACTTCAACTTCAAGAACAATATCACCATAAAGTTATCGTTCTCGGCGTTCATGCTGGAAGTTTAGCATTCTACCCTCCTTTCAACCTTACAACACAAGAAGGTGATGCTTGGTGGAGCTTCTTCAATTTCCAACAAAACCCAACCGGTACTATCAACCGCAAAATGATCAACGGCGGTTATGCTTATGATACTCCTATGTGGGCTGACGCTGTAGCAGAAACTCTTCAAGAAGAAGCTGCTCTCGAAATAATACCTACTATCGAATATGACGAAGCAACACGCAACTTAAAAGTTGATGTAACTTCTAAATTCATCGCTGAATTACCAGACACATACAGCCTTACAGTATGTATTATGGAAGATAGCATCGTTGGTATGCAAGTAACTCCAGAAGGTAACAACTCTAACTTCTTACACCGTCACGTATTCCGCACTACTATGAACGGCGCTTGGGGTGAAGACATCAACACAACAGCTATCGCTCCTGGTGATGAAATTAAAAAATCATACACAAAAACTTTAGACGCTGCTTACAACGCAGACCAATGCTATATCATAGCTTACGTTTCAAACAGCGATACTAAAGAAATTCTTCAAGTAACAGAAAAGAAGATAAAATAAGCCATTGGCTTTTGAGCCAAAGCTTTTGAACTAAAGTCGTGGAGATAAATTCTTCACGACTTTTTTATTAATAAAAATCAACAGCCTTAGTAAAAAAACTTTAGCCATTAGCCATTAGCCATTAGCCATTTTTCTTATCTTTGCAAAAACGCATAACAATATGAATCCAATAGTAAGTATCATCATGGGAAGCACTTCAGACCTTCCTGTTTTAGAAGCCGGCATCAAGTTTTTAGACGAGATGGGCATTCCATTTGAAATGAACGCATTGAGCGCACACCGTACTCCTGAATTGGTTGAAGAATTCGCTCGCGGCGCACAAGCACGCGGCATCAAGGTTATCATCGCCGCTGCTGGCATGGCAGCTCACCTTCCAGGCGTCATCGCTGCTATGACTCCAATACCTGTCATCGGTATTCCTGTCAAGACTAACATGGAAATGGACGCTCTCTTCTCTATCGTACAAATGCCTCCAGGAATACCTGTAGCAACAGTTGGTATCAACGCTTCTCTCAACGCTACAATACTCGCAGCACAAATCTTGGCAACAGCCGACGCTGAGATAGCCCAAAAAGTAGTTGACTATAAAGAAGGCCTCAAGAAAAAAATCGCTAAGGCTAACGAAGACCTCAAAGAGATAAAATATAAGTTTAAAACTAATTGATTTAAGCCGTGAGCAATGAGTTCAAGACCATTGCTCATAGTTCATTGTGAAATATGACAAATCAAGATGATAAAAAACTTCTGCTTGGAAGCACAATTGTCCCGACAATATTAGTCGTGTTAATGTGGCTTGTCAAGATGACTGAAGAGGTTTTTCATCTTGATTTTTCTTTTCTTGGAATAAAGCCATTGTCAGCCGAAGGCATTCCCGGAATATTTCTCTTTCATTTCATCCACGGCGATTGGGAACATCTCTTTGCCAATACGATTCCATTACTCGTCTTAGGTTCAGCTTTATATTATTTTTACAGACCATTAGCCAATAAAATATTACTCATCTTAATATTCTCAACAGGATTATTAACATGGTGCGGAGCTAGAAGCGGCACTCACATAGGAGCCAGCGGTTTAGTCTATGGCCTCACCTTCTTCCTTATGCTCAGCGGTTTCATCCGACGCAACAAAAGACTCATCATCATTTCTCTGATTGTAGTATTTTTATACGGCAGTCTCGTTTGGGGACTTTATCCACAATACGCTATAGCAAACAATATCTCATGGGAAGGACATCTCAGCGGTTTCGTCATGGGAATCGTTCTCGCTTTCTTTTATAAAGGAGAAGTATGGTACGAGGACGAGAACGAGAATAGAGATGAGAACGAGGACGATGACGAAAATGAAGATGATATTGACCCTGTGACTCAGAGGCCTTATTGGGATGTACCGGAGCCTGATAAAGATGATCTTACTGTCAGATATAGATTTAGAAGATAAAGGATTTTTTCTTGTTTTTATCAAAATAAATAAGTAATATTGCACGTTACAAACATTAAAATATAAATAACATGTTAAAATTAAAAAAATTATTATTGTTAGCATGTGCTTTAATTTTGGGCACATCCCTCTTCGCACAAGAAGTACAGAAAGATAGGAAATTGTTTTTAGGCGCAAACTTTGGAGTTGGTTTGGGCCAACGACAGCATAAAAGCAGTGGCAGTGACTATTTGGGCATACCATTTACACGCACAAGTGACTTTATTCCTTTTAAAGGAGGAATTGATATAGCATATGAAGCCATTGAAGACATTTCCATAGGTGTATATAGCGCAATAGGAACCGATTCCAGAAAAGAATACCAACTCTTTGATTTAGGAGCCTTGCTTTTAGTCGGTATAAACGAGTCTTCATCATTGATTCTCGGAGCGGGCGCTCACTCTATTGATTATAAATACAACGGCGGCAGTTTTAGATTAGGCGTTTTAACTCCACGAAATGTATATCTAATGCTTGATGCCACCTATAATTATTACGTACGTAAGGATTATTATTTACCCAAAAATTCAACTACAACTTTCTCGCTTTTGATAAGTTTCGGATATAGAATATTTTAAAAATTATGGATGACATCATAATTTTTCCCAACTGCTAAAAAACATATAATAATTATTGTATCTTTGCAGCAATAAAAAAACTCATAGAATTGGCACCACAGGGATTTATACATCTTCCTGCTACCGGCTGTTCTCTGAGTTTTTTCATTTCCTGTCTGAATAAAAACTCTTCAAAATGTTAGTTCCTGTAGTACTTCTTTTCAAAGCAACTATCAATTTGAAGATTTGTCCATTTTGTTTGTAAGTATAAATCATATTGTTATCATTGACATTTACTTCTCCTTTTCTGATAACATCACAAAAATTCAAAATCTCATAAGCACTCACTTTACCTACATTTCCTTGATAATGTTTCAATAAAATATGGAGTACACCATCGTCAAGTTTATTTGTACATAAAACAAATCATATAGTATTATTATATTTATCAACTATCTCAAATTTATATGGTTTAGCTCTTCTGTAAACAAATGCATTATATACTCTTTTATTTTCTTCTGTTAAATTAAAACATTTAACTTCTTCACAAAATTCATTTGTCTTGCGTTTTATTATGTTATTTTGTTTTTGGTTCATTTCGTTTAAGTTTCATATTTTTCACAAGTCCTATTATTCAAAACTCCAAATACAGCCTTAATCTTTCTTCAATATCATCTCTTGTCACCACCTTTTTATACTGTTCCCAATTAGTTATCATTCCTTTGGTTTCCCGATAGTTAACAATTTTCTTGACATCTTCATATTCTATATATGGATGACGTAAGATTGTTTTAAAATCATCATAGTTAATTCGTATTTTCCTAATCGAAACGCTATCAATATTAATGTAAGGCATGATTATTTCAAATATAGAAGAGTCGAGTCTGTAAACTTCAAGCAGTTGTTTTTTATCGATAAAACCTCCTAATTTTTCTCTGTACGCAACAATATTTCTTGCAAAGAAAGGTCCTATTTCCGGAAGCTTCATAAAACTTATAGTGTCGGCAGTATTAATGTTAACTATTTCAATTTCTTTTTTAGACACAACATTTTCCGCAATTTTATCTTTATTTTTAATTTCAGCTTTCTTGAGTTTTTGATATTTTTTCTTTTCATTCTCTTCTTTTGCTTTTTGAATACGAGCCTCTCTTTCAAGCTGTTCGGCAACATATCGAGCATTAAGTTCATCAACAGCAGCTTCATGTAATGCCATTATCGAATCTAAATCATGTAAATTTTTATTAACTTTTGAAGGGTAATTTGCCATAAAAAAATTAGCAGCGATGAGAAGAAATATCACCGCTGCTAAAATTATTATCGCTACTCGTTCACCCTTGGTAAACGTTAGGAAATTGTTCATATTTTAAAATTTTAGAATTCTATAGTTTTATGTTTTTATATTAATTGGTTAATAAATATCGCTAAAATCACTATTGGAGCAACGAATTTTATTATGAAATAAATAAAATTCTTCACGCTCACTTTCAATGTATTTTGATTTGTTATTTCATCGTAAAAGCTTTCTTTTCCCATTTTCCAGGCTGTGAAAATAACTATAAACAAAGCTCCTATAGGCAACAAGAAATTAGCAGAGAATTTATCCATGAAGTCGAAGAAAGTCATGTCACCGAATGTGAATACAGAACCTTTTCTAAGACTTAACGTACAGAATACGCCCAAGAACAATGATACTAATGTTCCTATCCAAGTTGCTGTATTTCGTTTGATTCCATATTCTTCAGAAAGGAAAGCCACAATAACTTCGAGCAACGAAATTGTTGATGTAAGAGCTGCGATGGCAAGCAATATAAAGAATATTATGCAGAAGAAATAACCACCTGCCATTTTGTTAAAAATCATTGGCAATGTATTGAATGCCAATCCTGCTCCTGCTTCAGGCTGTATTCCAAAGGTGAAAGCCGCAGGGAAAATGATGATACCAGCCATGATAGCCACCAATGTATCTGCAGCAACGACTGATAATGATGTAGTTGTAAGATTATCTTTTTTGTTTATGTAAGAACCGTAAGTGATGAGAGCGCCCATGCCTACACTTAACGAGAAGAAAGCCTGACCCAAAGCTGCAAGCACGACATTTCCATCAACTTTAGAGAAATCTGGTTTAAACAAAAACTTCAATCCTTCACCTGCTCCACTCATTGTCAAGGATTTAACGCATAATACAATAAGTATCACGAATAATGCGGGCATCAGAATCTTGGTATATTTCTCAACACCATCTTTCACGCCTTTAAAAATAATGAAAGCGGTAATTCCCATAAAGATAAATTGCCACAAGAAAGGACGGAATGGATTATTATGAAAATCTGTAAAGCCCTGTTCTATGGTTGCTATATCTTTATTGGCGAAGAAGTTAGTCACTGCTTTATATATGTATTCCAAAGTCCAGCCCGAGACTGTGCTATAGAATGCGAGAACAACGAAAGCCGCCAATATTCCGATGTAACCAATTAAATTCCAATGTGTTTTAGGCGCCAATACTTTTATCGAACCGACAGGATTTTTACCGCCTCGACGACCGATGTAAAACTCAGCCATCATGATAGGAATGCCGAGGCACAATACTATCGCTACATAAATAAGCAAGAAGGCGCCGCCGCCGTTTTCACCTGCCAAACAAGGAAAACGATAAATATTACCTAAACCGACAGCCGAACCAGCTGCCGCCGCAATGACTCCTAATTTAGAGCCAAAACCATCTCTTTTTTCACTCATAATACAATCTTATTTATTTACCTATTATTTTATATGCTAATTTAAATATTCCTCCGAGCCTATTGTAGTTAACTTCAGGGTAAAAAATCTCTTTTCCTCCGAAACCCTTATAAAATCGGGCAAGCCCTTCGTTGTCGGAGCCTTCAAAATCAAAAACATAACTCGACTCGCTAAATTCTTTTATAACATAATTCAACATATAAGTCAAAGCATGCTTATTTTTTTGATTTTCATCACAGCCAGAAAATAAAAATATTATTCTATCGTGGCTATACATAAAGACACCACCAGCAATAGTCTGTCCGTCAATGTCATTAACTCCACAAACAAAACATGATTCATGATATATTGCAGTGTCAATCAAATCGAGAAGACGTTTGTATTCCTTTTCTTTCCAATGACTTACGTCCTTTCCTCTGTTTTCAGCGAAAAGCTTTATTATTGTTTCCGGCTTTATATCTTTATCAATTGTAAGTTGAGCCGCTTCAGCCTTTGCGAGATTACGTTTTGTGTTTCCGTTATAATTGGCTTTAAGAGTTTGATAATCATATATCAAATCGAGTTCAACATTACGATGCGGCTCATAAACGCCTGATATATAATCAACTTTATTATATTCGTTAAGTCTATATTTTACGACACTATATTTTTTAGGTATAGAGTTAACAAAAGTTTCTACTATTTCTTCATTCAAAGACGATTGAGAATAAACGCCGAGTTGCTGTACGAAAAAAGGCTGAAACATATATGAAACGCCAAACTTTCTACTTGGTGTCAAAGGCATAACTCTCTCATAATCATTCTCTATCAACGCTTCCCAATTAGGATGGACAATATCAAGATACCACGACCAAGCATAAACACTTCCGTTGAACGACTTTGCGATACAATCGTCCCAACGTCTTTTGTCTATCATATTATGAGTCAGATGCTTTATCATAATCCATTAAAATATAATCAAGAATTTTTCTATATAATGTTATCCAACCTTCCCAACGTTTTTCTCCCGATAATGTTTCATTGTGCCACAAAAGAATAAATGTTCCATTAACATTTTTCACTTCATCAACAAGTTTCTTGGCTTTTTCGTATGACTCATTTACATCGAGGTCTAAATAATCACGCATCGTTCCATCCATCAAAGCGAACGGATGAATATTCAGTTTTGTCTTCATATCATTTTCCAAATCAAAGAATTGGAAAGTATCAGCATAACCAGCTCTAAACCCGGCTTGAGAGGCATAACCCATTGTATAATCGTCGGTTACATCCAATTCGTTAAGAATCTGATAACTCGAAGGCAAACACAATCTAAGGAAATGCTGTCGGCTCATTGTGACTTCTCTATTAAGCACTTCAGAGAGTCTGCTTATTTCTTCCTTCACGACATCTTTTTTAAGATATGAAGAAAAAGAAGGATGGATTCCGACAAGAGCGTAATCACCAATACGTTTAATAAGATTCTGGAAATTCTTGTTTCTTATTGAAATATTTTTGTCATTTGTATTATAATCGCCGCATAGAATAAAATACAAAGGTTTCAGTTTCAGTTCTTTCTGCAATTCTATCTGATAATCGAAAGTATCGAACGGATCTATTCTTTTATTACGCAGCACATTCCATCTTTCCTTAATTTCATTCTTATCAAAGAAAAGCACATCTTTCAGGAAAGCCGCCGCAGTCCTGAAGAAACCTTTATTTTTATACGCCCAAGCCGCATCAATATCGTATGTTGGAACAAATTTGAAAGTCTTTTTTTTAAGTTGAATATCAGGATAAACCTTCTTTATCTCATTGCCGAGTTCTTTCGCCCAAAGATTTATTATAGGTTTTTCTATCACTTCCATTTTATATAAGATGGAATCGTGAGGCTGAAATCTATTGTATTGATCACATACATGAGGCAGATATTCCTCATATCGGCTTATGATATAAAAAGATGCAGCAAAAATGTCAAAAGGAAACAAGGAACTGTCATTAAAGACAGGATATATTGCCTTAGAATCTTTGTAATTACATATCTTAATATTCTGGTCTGCGATATCACGTTGAAAAAGGAGATCTACCGACTGCTGGAACAATGCAGGTTCGTTTTGTAAAGGAGATTTTCCATAGTGAAACTTAGGACCCTGATAGGCGAGATACCTTTCTTCTTCTAAAGTAAATTTAAAATCTATGCCTAACTCTTCCTTGAACAACAGTTCAAAAATGTAGAATAACCTATTGGTCATCTTTGGCACTAATATCAGCATTTCCATAAGTTCTCCTATTTTTTACAACATCTAATCACATTGCAAATTTAAGACATAAATTGATTGATGTAAAGTTAAAAATTGTTAAAAAAGTAATCTTCTTGAACATTATTTTTCTCTTTATGTTTAGCGATTAAAATACATGATTTATGAAAACATACGATTTACACGACCGCGCCATGGAGCCTGTCAGACATTGGTGGATGTACTTGATTATAGGCGTATTGGCATTTGTTTTAGGTGTTTTTATGCTGACAAATCCATCAATCACTTACGAAATGATGACTTTGCTACTTGGATTAGCATTGGTTGTCTTCGGCATCATCGAGTTGATTGTCGGGCTCTTCAGCAGAAACATTTTTGTATCAAGAGCCGCTGTGATTATCGGGGCAATACTTAATATTGTATTAGGTATTCTTCTTGCAGCAAATCCTGGCATTGCAGCATTGACACTTCCACTCATTTTAGGAATGTGGATGCTCTACCAAAGCTTCATGATAATCAGTTATGCCGGCGACCTTAAAGGCTTTAAAGTCAAAGGTTACGGACTTACCATGTTCTGTGGCATCGTGCTTCTTGTATTGGCTGTACTGATTTTGCTTCGTCCTATCACTATTGGTATGATGACCGCAGCAATCTATATAGCCCTGTCGTTTATCATCTACGGATTGTCGGAAATTGTATCTGCATTCAGATTAAAATCAATCCATAACATATTAGATGATAATCAATATTGACAAAAAATAGAGTCATAGAAATTTCTACGACTCTATTTTTCATTTATTAAAAAACTTATTCGATAACAATCTTTTCTGTTACATTCATTTCTGAATTTCTGATATTGACAAAATACAATCCGGAATTGATATTGTCAAGTTTAATGTCAGCCTTATTGCTTAATCCTGCATTTTGATATACCACTTGTCCCATTGTATTGTAAATTGTCACAACGCTTTCCTTATCACCAAGTTCAATGCAGAATGCGCCATTGTTAGGATTAGGATAGACTTCGATATTTTGTTCTACTACTGTTTCAACGTCAACGACAACTGCTGTTGGAGGGAATTTGATATTGTCGAGCCATACGCAGTCTTCACCTTCATCATATCCATAATCTTTGCTATATTCCCATCTTAAAGTATGAGTACCAGCTGACAACATATATGTTTCCTTGCTCCAGTCGATTTCGCCTGACCATTCGCCTTTCTTGCTATTGTCAACATAGAAGTTAAACATATCGTAACTCAATTCTGATGACACTTTTTTGTAGAAACTTATCTCTGAATCTTGTTTCACTTCAACAACTATTTTCAATCTTGTAACATTATCACCACCAATAGTTCCCGATTTGACTGAATATTGTCCATCATAAACTTTGTCAGTTGCTATAGTCCAGTCAGCGTCACCTTCAAACTCCCAGTTGTATGCTGAGAAGTCGCCTGATTCAAAATCTTCTGTCACGCTACCGACAATAAATGTATATGAAGATGTTGTCATATAATTTCCAGAATAAGCAGCTATTACCATTTCGTAAGCTGTACCTATTTCAGCGTTTTCATTTACTGCGAATGTAAAGTCAACATCAGAATTTGCACCAGACTCTAAAGTATTGATATAGAATATATCTTCCTCAGCTGTTGTTTCTGGGAAAGAGCAGAACACTCTGAATACTGTGTTAGATGCTGCGCTGTTACCTTTGTTGACAACATTGAATTTAACTGTTGCGGTCTCACCTGGATTCACTTCAACAGAAACAGGTTTTACGATTTCCAATTCCGGTGCGTAAATCTTTGTGCTGAGTTTGCTTGTCCAAGTATCGTTGCCATTGCTACAAGTGATAAAGAATTTAACGTCAGTATTGTTAGGAACGTTGTCGCTTACTTTGAAAGAGAAAGCATCTTCGATAGTTACATTAGACTCTGCATTGAGATCTCCAATGTTTGCTGTGGCATTTGTTATTTCAATATATTCAGGTTTATCTGTTGATAATGTTGCTGTTAAATTTTCAGCATCAATAGTTCCAACATTAGCGAATGTCATATCCATTGTGACAGATTCGTTATAATCGATTTGATTATTGTCGTCGTTAAGCGCATATTCATTATAAACTACATAAGCGGCATTGTTAGGAAGAGCAACTACATCCAATACAACAGGATAAGCGTTGAGGCCTGTCACGTAGAGTTTCATGTCACCGACGACATTAAGACCGCCATCGAAAGTGATTTCCGCAACGCCATCTTCGTCTGTCACGGCAAAGCCAATCACATCATCTTCAAACACCAAGCTGCAGCGGAAACCTTTTTGAGTTTTGTTGTTATTATCTTTAACGACGACTTCCATTGAAGGATCGCCTAATAATATTTCTTCTTGGCACTGAATATCAGCTTCGTATGGTTCATCGAGCCAAGGAATTATAGCGACGTCACCCAAGATGTTCAAGTCATAGAAATTCCATCTGAGAGCACCTTCTTCCCATTGTCCAGGAGCGTTGACGAAAGGAGCAGTCTGACATTTGGCATCAGACAATTGCATTCCGAGGAAAGGGATACGGTCGTTATATTGAGCATCGACCATTTCTCTATGAAGGTGAGCTGCCGGTCCTTCTGTCTGTCCTTCATTAAACCAACCGTTACGTGAGTTACCTATAGCTGCGACTGCAAAGTTTTGAATCGTAATCATTCTTTCCATGATACAATCTGCTTCAAAAGAGCCACATACGCAACCATGTGAATGGAAGAAAGTATAATTATGATCAACGCCATTAGCCCCGCTGAAATTAGAGTCAGTGATGTCGCTGTTGTACCATTCTGCTACAGTATTTGTGTTGGCATGACCAACATGTTGAACATATTGAACACCGCCATTGATTGTATTTTTCAATTTGTTAGGTCCCCAATTGCCATTTTCATCATAATGACGTATAAAGTTGTAATCTTCTGGAATACCTATTGTTGTGTAACCATTATCATCATGTTCGCCGATAAGAAGCTCAAGATAATCGCTGCCGAATGTTTGAGGATTATCAAACAACCATTCGCCACCCATAGCGACTTTTCTAAACTCACCCAAAACAGGTTCACGTCTGTATTTCAATGTCTTATTGATAATATTAGCTTGTTTTTTTGAATTATCGAACGACATACGAGCGATGCCAATTTCTGGGAGCAAGTCGTCTTCGCCTATCTCACCCCACTTGCTGTTGTTATTGTCGTTCCATGTACCGTCGAGAGCGCTGAAATAAAGGTCTGCTGGGATATTGCTATCAGTATAAACACTGCTACTTTGAACAGTGGCATATAATCCACGATAAGGGACAATATTGACATCGCCGCCCATCAACACCATGATGATACCATTGTCGGCATATTCCTTAATGATATAATTACGAATTTTTTCTTGGTTATCTGCTCCTTGTGATGAAGTGTAAATATCAGTTAATGTGACTATTCTATTACGAACGCCTATGCTTTCATAATATTCCATATATTCCTCAAAACCAGCCACATAATCCTCACCAGTAATAATAAGCAGATCGTAAGCGCTTATGTCTCTACCTCTTGTCTTATATGAGCTGATCATTTCTGGATTGTCTGCCAATGACTGAACCTTACTGTTTATATAAGGAGTATTCCACAACATTGCAGAATTGTCTCTTTTTGCAGAAACAACATCAACCTTTACAGTTGCAGTCTTTGCGTAAAATATCTTTCCTGAAGATGGTTCATATTGAACAGGGGTGAAAGAAGTGAAAGCAAAAGCGTGACCATTAAGATATTGTGTCGTCAACACACCGTGATTTTCTTGAGGATAAACGCTTTTTGAAGAATATATATCTTCATTCTTCACGAAAGCCTTGCGTTCCGGCTTTGAATATGGACGCGCTGCCTGATATGGAAACAGCTGTTTATCCAATTTAATCTCTTCAAAATCAGAGAGAACAACTTCAACAGAAGCTGCTTCAGAACCATTAGGCAACAACAAACTTACAGCCTTATAAGGCAATGACGGATTGCCTTCGACTGCTGTCTGCATACATCCTTTAAACTCAAGTTGATTATAGCCTTGTATTTCGCTAACTACAGGATTTTCAAAGTGATATACTTGTTCAACAGTTTGAGCTGAAACAAATAAAGCTATCATTGATAAAAATAGTAAAAAACTGATTTTTTTCATATTACCGCAAATTAAATTGACTGAATTATTTATGTCAAAGATATGATTTTATTGATTTATATACCAAGAAGATTATATTAAAAATTATCTCTTCTTCTCGAAAAAGCCTTTTAATACATTAAGACATTCTTCTTGCAAAACTCCTGTTGCAATTTTTGTCTTAGGATGTAAGAGATTACCATGCTTACTGAAACCGTTTTTTTTGTCATCGCATGCCCAAACCACTCTGCTTACATGAGCATGAGCCAAAGCTCCGGCACACATCACGCAAGGTTCCAACGTAACATATAAAGTACAGTCTTCCAAATATTTAGCACCCATTGAATTAAACGCCGACGTTAAGGCAAGCATCTCGGCATGGGCTGTAACATCGTTAAGCTGCTCCACTTGATTATGAGCTCTCGAAATTATTTTATCGTTACAAACGATAACAGCACCAACAGGCACTTCATCGTTTTCTTCTGCAAGAAGAGCCTCATTAAGAGCCTGTTGCATATAATATTCGTCAGAAAAAACGCTTAGCTTCATCTTAAATCCCTGTTGACTTCTTTAATCAAATCGCCGTTTTCTTTATAAAATTTCCAGATGCCACATTCTTTACCATTAACATAAACACCTTGGTATTTTACGTTACCATTTTCATAATAAGTAAAAGCATCGCCTTCTCTGACACCATTGACAAAGGTACCTTTACTCATCAATGCTCCTGATTTATAATATGTTTCAAAAGCACCATTTCTCTTTCCATCAGCTATTGGACCATCAAGATGCTTCATTCCTTCGTCATAATACAAAGTCTCTCTGACATAATCCTTGCTGCCATCGTCTTTAATTATGTAATAAAGCACTTCCTTTTTGTTACCGCTTTCATGTCTTGTCAGAACTTCTTCATGAACATTTTTATTAGATTTATTAGAACATGAAAAAAAAGAAAGCAATATTAAAATAAAAAATGTTAACTTTTTCATATTTATCTATTAAATATCAATCGTTTACCTCTATAATTCTCTTTAAATACACCATTATTGTAAACCAATTCACCATTGATAAAAGTATGGCTTACGCTGCACGACAATTCCAAACCTGAATAAGCTGTCCATCCACATTTATAATGTACGCTTTCGTTTGTAATTGTTTGATTCTTTTTAGGATCGATAAGAACCAAATCTGCATAGTAGCCTTCTCTTATAAAACCACGTTTATTGATTCTGAACAAGATAGCAGGATTATGAGACAACAGTTCCACTGCTTTTTCTTTTGTAAGGACTCCCTTCAATGCGAGGTCGAATGTTCCAATAAGTAGATGCTGTACCGACGTTCCTCCTGAAGGAGCCGAAAAATAAGGTTTATTTTTCTCTTCCAATGTATGAGGTGCATGGTCTGTCGCCAATATATCAATATGATTATCAATACATCCTTGAATTATTGCCAATCTGTCATTTTCAGATTTGACAGCAGGATTACACTTCAGAAGCATGCCTTTAGTTTCATAATCCCTATCGTCGAAGAGAAGATAATGCAAACAAGTTTCCGCTGTTATCTTTTTATCTTTCAATGGAATATTATTATTAAAAAGTTGTATTTCCTTTGCTGTAGAGAGATGTAATATATGAAGCTGTGTTCCATATTTTGATGCGAGTTCCGCCGCAAAAGACGATGTCTTGTAACAAGCCTCAGCGCTACGTACCAAAGGATGTATAGAAGCAGGAGCGTCATCGCCATATTTTTCCTTATACAATTCCATATTTTTGCGCACTATTGCTTCGTCTTCACAATGTGTCGCAATAAGACAAGGCGCTTCTTGGAATAGTTGTTCCAAGGTTGACTGGTTATTAACCAACATATTACCGGTACTTGAACCCATAAAAGCCTTAATACCGCAGATCTTCTTAGGATCAGTTTTTAAAACCTCATCAATATTATCATTCGACACGCCCATGTAGAACGAATAATTTGCCATTGATTTTTCTGCCGCAATATCATACTTATCTTGTAAAAGACTTTGAGTCAAAGTATTAGGAACAGTATTAGGCATATCCATGAAAGAAGTGACTCCACCTGCCACAGCAGCGCGGCTCTCTGTTGCGATATCGCCCTTGTGCGTCAAACCAGGATCTCTGAAATGAACCTGATCGTCAATAGCACCAGGAACAAGATACAGTCCTTCCGCATCAATCACTTGATAGGATTTATATTGTTGCAACTCTACTTCTTCGCCTTGAAGTAATATCTTTTCTATAGTTTCCCCTGAAATGACAACACTTGCCATAAAAGTCTTACCTTCATTGACAAGTGTCGCGTTCTTTATGATATAGCTCATGATTTTTTTGCTTTAATTTTTCCAATCATACCTCTCCATCTTAAATTTATGACGCCGAATATAGCCTCTTTAAAAATGCCTTTCGACATTTTCGACGTACCTTCTGCGCGATCGGTAAAGATGATAGGCACTTCTTTAACGTTAAAACCAAGTTTCCACGCAGTATATTTCATTTCTATTTGGAAAGCATAACCAATAAATTTAACCTTATCCAAATCTATGGTTTCCAGCACTTTTCTTGTATAACACACAAAACCAGCTGTTGTATCTCGCGTCTTCATTCTTGTAATGAATCTCACATATGCAGAAGCATAATATGACATCAAGACTCTACCCATAGGCCAGTTAACCACGTTAACTCCTGTGATATAACGAGAACCTACAGACAAATCTGCTCCGTTGGCACAAGCGTCGTGAAGCTTGATAAGATCGTCCGGATTGTGTGAAAAATCGGCATCCATTTCAAAAATATATTGATAATGGCGAGCCAAAGCCCACTTGAATCCATGAATATAAGCTGTACCAAGGCCTAATTTACCTTTTCTCTCTTCAATAAAAAGTCGATCCGGAAATTCTTGCATCAATCTTTTAACAATATCTGCCGTACCATCTGGACTATTGTCTTCAATAATAAGAATATCAAAAGACATAGGCATTTGGAAAACATATCTAATAATCTTTTCTATGTTTTCTTTTTCGTTATATGTTGGTATTATTACAAGATTATCTGACATAAAAATTCTTTTTTGTTGCGTTTTTTTAATACAATCTTAACGCTACAAAGTTAAGAATTAATATGAATATTTTGAAATAAAAAAAAGTTAATTTTTATTATGAAAACTTAATGTTTCAGCGACTTAAAAAATCGAATGTCAACGTTAAATAGCGATGTCGTTTAGAGTTATTATTCTTGAAAATAAATCCTCTTAACTCGATGAGAAATAGTTGTCAGGATTTCATAAGGTATTGTATTGCATGCTTCTGCAATTCTCTCAATAGGATAATCTTCATTAAACAATATCGCAGTATCGTCTTCTTTGCAATCTATTCCCGTCAAATCAATCATACACATATCCATACAAATATTACCGATAATTGGTGCTGGCTTGCCATTCACATAAAAACAGGCAGCGCCATTGCCAAGTTTACGGTTCAGTCCATCAGCATAACCGATAGGCACAACTCCTATTTTTGATTTTCTGTCAATTACTCCTTTTCTGCTATAGCCAACTGTCTCGCCCACTTCATATTCTTTTATTTGTACTATTGTAGTTTTTAACGAGATTACATTTTTCAGTTTGCCTTTATCATCCTCGCATGGTGACACGCCATAGACTCCAATGCCCAAACGCACCATATCATATTGATAGTCAGTAAAACGACTAATTCCCGCACTATTCAGCACATGACGTAAAATCTTATACGGGAAAGCAGAAACAATCTTCTGACTCATATTTTCAAAAGCATTTATCTGCTTCATGGTAAAACTGTCAAATTCTTGAGCATCACTGCCTGCAAGATGTGAGAATACGCTTTTTACAACTATATTTTTATTATTTTTTAACCTTGACAAAAGCTCATCAATATCATCAGGCAAGAAACCAAGTCGATGCATTCCGGTATCGAGTTTTATGTGAATACCTATCTTCGTGTCAGAAGGCAGCCCTGAATTTACAATAGCATCTTCCAAAAGAGAAAGACTTCTGAAACTATAAATATCTGGCTCTAAGTTATTTTTGATTATGCTTTCAAAAGTATTGATTTCAGGTGTCATTACCATAATTGGAAGATTGATACCTTTACGTCTCAACTCTATACCTTCATCAGCATACGCAACAGTAAGATAATCAGCATGATGAAACTCAAGAACATTTGAGACTTCAAATGTTCCGCTTCCATAAGCGAATGCCTTAACCATTACCATCAACTTAGTGTCTCTCTTCAGTTTAGAACGATAATAATTCATATTCCTGACGAGATTGTTAAGATTTATCTCAAGAATTGTCTCATGTGCTTTCTCCTGCAAAACTCTACTGATTTTCTCAAAACCGAAATCACGAGCTCCTTTCAACAGAATCAACTGATTATGAAATGATTCAATAGGATAATCAGACAAAAACTCATTGGTATTTTTATAAAAAATCTTCTTAATATCAAACTTATCTTTCTGACGCGTTATCGCCTCGCCTACTCCTATAATATAATTAACTCCTTTATTTTTAATAAGTTGAGCTATTTTTCCATATAAATCATTTTCATTCAACTCACTTTGCAAAATATCAGAAAGGATAACGACGCGTTCTTTATGCTGATGCTGCTGATTCATGAAGTCTATTGCTATCGTAAGCGAATTAAAATCAGAATTATAACTATCGTCAACAATTTCACAGTTATTGATTCCAGATTTAAGTTCCATTCGCATTGCAACAGGACTCAAACGCTTCATTTTTTCCGCAATAACTTCGTCGCTAATATTGAATTTCAAAGCTACAAGCCAGCAATGGATGGCATTTTCAATTGATGCGTCATCAACGAATGGAATAGTGATTTTAGACTTGCAACCTGCGACATCAAAGTTTGAACATCTACTATTAAAATTAGCCTTAACGGTTGTAATATCATTTTCTTTTTCAATGGAATACACAAAAACATCAGCATTTTCGTTTATCCTGCTCCATGTAAAAGTATTAACGTTCAACCTTTTGACTTCATCATCAATATCTTTGTAATCAAGGCAATAGATCAAGGTTTCAACATCAGAGAAAAGTTTTATTTTCTCTTTTATTTTATTATTGATGTTATCGAAATTCTTTCCGTGAGCTTGACCAATATTTGTAAAGACTCCTACTGTTGGCCTTATAATTTCTTTAAGATTCTGCATCTCATCAGGTCGAGAAATACCAGCCTCAAATATTGCAACATCGTGCAAATCATTCAATTGCCACACCGACATCGGAACGCCTATTTGTGAATTATAGCTTTTGGGGCTTCTCACCACAGAAATTTCCGGACTAAGAATCTGGCAGAGCCACTCTTTGACAATCGTCTTTCCATTGCTGCCCGTAATACCTATTATTGGAATATCGAAATTCTCACGGTGAAAAGAAGCTGTTCTCTGGAGAGCTTTTAAAGTATCATCTACAAGAATGAAAGTAGCATCATCTTTATTTTCAATTATTTTAGCAATGGAATTTGAATTTTCCACCACAAAGGCCTTAACGCCTTTTGCATATAAATCGTCAATATATTTATTACCATCATTACGATGACTTTTCAAAGAAAAAAACAATGTGTTTTCAGGAGAAACGAGCAACCGACTATCAAAGAGTAAATCTTTAATAATCAAATTATTATTAAGGCCATTTGTTATTTTTCCTTCAACAATTGATGCTATTCTTTCAACAGTATAATTCATACCGCAAAGATAGGAAAATTGACCGAAGATAAGAGCTGAAATATGAAAGTTTTTCAACTTTCGTACGATTTTATTCTATTCAAAAAGCTTTAGTCACGATGCCAATTACCGAAGGTATCTTCTGTCCATCGGTTGCCGTGTTCATCCACACCTTCCCAGCTATTTTCTCCAACATATATTGTTTTTTTATTGGACGATTTCCTTCCACTCATACTGAATATCATCAATGCCAATAAAGCTATTACGACAATGATAAGCAATGATATAAAATACACAAGTATTACAACGGTAGCCAAAGAACCAATCAGATATATTATTGAACACCAGACTGATCTCATTATTCCTTCACGTGCTGTAACACCTTTAAAGATAACAAAAATCTGTATCAGTTGGAAAAGAGCAAACAAAGCAAGAGCGATTTTAAAGTATGAGTCCCACGATTTCAAGGCGCATATGACTGTAGCTATAACGAAGACGACCCAAGAGCAAACGCCCCACCACAAGGAGAAATAACCGCGTCCTTCTGAATTAGCAAGCACTACAAACAAAGACATTACTTGATTGCATGCCACGAATCCAAAGACTAAAAAATTTATAATTGTCCAAATCCATCCCACGCTATCTGGCTGACAGAACCATAGAGCTTCAGAACCCATCAAGACGAAATACACTATTTCAACTATTGATATCGTCAAAAGCAACAGTCCTTTAATCACATGAATTGTTCTGAAGAAAATATCGTCAGCCGAATCCCTTATAAACCATAACACACACGACAATGCCAAAATAACAAACACAATCCATCTTACATTCCATGTCGCATAAAGATCAATATCGAAGCTATCAAATGAGAAATTGCTCAAAGAAAGATTATCACGATTAATTTTTGGAATTTTAACTTCAGTCTTGGTCGTTGAATCAGTTTGTTTCTGTTTAATATATTGTGCGGAAACATATGCCGTTTTATCTCTGTAATTGATTCTCGCCCAATTATTTTTTATTTCATAAACCTCTATTGTGGCTCCATTTTGCAAACTTCCTATAATATATCCGTCAGCTGAAGCTTCGCAACGCACATTCAATATTGTCTTAGTGCACACCGTGTACTGCGTCTGTGCGTTTAGAAAAAACGTCATACAAAGCAAAAAAACAACCAAAATATACTTCTTCATAATCAAAACACTTTCTGTTTATTTTAGTTTTTATTGTTATTATCCAAAATTTGTTTAAACCGTGGAATTCATAGAAATCACAAATTATCTGAAGTCCTATTTCTCAGAATGTCGATTGCGAGATAAATTGCATGACGGAACGAATCAGGATTAGCTACATTTCTATTTGCGATGTCATATCCGGTTCCGTGGTCGGGAGCGGTTCTGATTACCGGCAATCCTGCTGTGAAATTGACTCCGCCGTCAACAGCGAGAGTTTTGAACGGCACCATCGCTTGGTCGTGGAACATACACAAAACCCCGTCATATTTCAGCCAAGCGGCAGAACCGAAGAATCCATCGGCAGAGAAAGGTCCGAATACCAGAAGGCCTTTTTCACGAGCTTCTTTTATTGCTGGAATTATCGTTTCAATTTCTTCTTTTCCATAGAGTCCGCCATCGCCGTAATGAGGATTGAGACCCATAACAGCAATACGAGGTGTGGAAATACCAAAATCTTTCTGCAATGTTTTGTGGAAAACATCCAATTTACTGACGACCAATTCCTTTGTAATTATTTCAGAAACATCTTTCAAAGAAACGTGATTAGTAACGCTTCCCACTCTTAACTTATTAGACACCATCAACATCAAAGGCGTACATTCGGGACAAAATGAACTGATATATTTTTTCTGACTTGAGAAATGAAAATGCTCCGACTGAATATTACCTTTATTAACTGGAGCCGTAACCAAAGCGTCAATATTGTTTTTGTACAAATCATCGACAGCCAATTTCAGCGCATCGAATGAAGCTTTTCCGGCAATTTCCGTAGAAGTTCCAGGCTCTATTTTAAGTTCAGAATCAGTGTGATTGATGATGTTTATTCTTCCCGGCTGTGCCTGACGAGCCTCTCTAATCAACGCATAAGAAAGCTCCTCCATATTGAAATTCTTCTTATAATAAGAGAACACTTTCGATTGTCCATAAATGACAGGAACAAAATAATCAAAAATTCTACTATCACATAAGGTTTTCAATATTATTTCGTAACCTATTCCGTTAATGTCGCCTTGCGTAATTCCAATAACGGGCAATCTTTCGGAGTCTTTCTGTGTAAACATAATGTGTTAGTTTTGAGAGACTTCAAAGATATAATAAAAAAATAAAAAAACAAATATAAAATTATTTTTTTTGCAATATTTTTATAAACCTTTATAAATCAGAATATTTAGATTTTCATTGTCAAATATTTCATTTGCAACATCCAAAATATCCTCAGATTTCAAGTTTCTTATTTTCCTTATCGTTTCGGAAAGAGGTTCTATCTCATCTTTATAGAATGCATCTCTGGTCATAGCGAGCAATTCTCCGAGTCCTGACTCACCGCTAAGTGCAAGCTGTCCAACGAGTTGATTCTTTGCATTCGACAACTGCACAGTTCCCAACTTAATATTTTTCAATTTTGTAAGTTCCTTAAAAACCAAATCGACAGCTTTATCAAGAGAATGCGGGTCAACGCCCATATATATTGAGAAATTTCCAGTATCAGAATACGCATTATACTGTGATTCAATAGTATAAGCAAAACCATATTTCTCTCTGATATTAAGGTTCAATCTCGAATTCATACCTGGTCCGCCCAAAATATTATTCAACAGAACCATGTGCATTTTCTTCTCATTTTCAACAGGATAAGCTAACCCGCCAATCATGCAATGCGACAGATGACTATTCCTTTCCTGAACGACATTAAAAGTTGGCAGCTGCATAAATCTATTTCTATGATATTCTGTATTATAACGTTTGTAATCGCCGAAATGAGCAATTATTTTATTTTTAAATTTCTCAAAAGGAATATCACCTATTGTAGCGATAACAATTCTATCAGTTGAATAATTGTTTTTAAGGAAGTTGCACAAGTCGTTTCTGGAGAATCCTTCCACTAATTCCCTTGTTCCCAATATATTGCGGCCCATCTCGTGGCCTTTGTACAGATTATTTTCGAAATCGTCGTAAATTTCTTCTGCCGGGCTGTCGAGATAAGAATTTATTTCATCGAGAATGACTTCTTTTTCTTTTTCAAGTTCGTTTTCAGGATACAAGCTATTAAAAGCCACATCTGAAATGAGTTCAATAGCCTTATTGTAATAATCCTTTAAGAAAGAAGCGTGGATACAAGTTTCCTCTTTGGTTGTGTAGGCATTGAGTTCGCCGCCTACGTTCTCAAGGCAGCTCAGCACATGATAAGCCCTGCGTTTTTTGGTTCCTTTGAAGAGCATGTGTTCTATGAAATGAGCCAGCCCATTTTCATTGGCAGCCTCGTCGCGCATTCCCGTATTTACCATCAACGACAAATGCGCGACAACACCTGCTCTATATTTATGCAATATCTTTATTCCGTTAGGAAGAATATATTCAGTAATAACACTTTCCTCGAACATTCCGCATTATATTATTTCATCCAAATATCAAACGAATTACTATTCGATGATGTTTTAGTCTTTGCAGAACTTTTTGACATCCATGCATCTTGCTCTGCCAATCCATCATAATCTTTCAACACGCGGAAAGTGTTTTTTGGAGGCAATCCAGGGTGACCGCTTGTCTCAAGCAACACAACGGCTGTATGAAAATCTTCAAGTCCTTCTTCTGTCTTTCTTCCGCTATATATAAACGACTGTTGGGCGTAATATCCATTAACATATCCCTCATCAATATAATAACAAGTGAAACAATCGTCTTTACCTGTCACTTTCACGCCATAATAAACATATTCATCAAATTCATTATTCTCTACGTCAAATTGTTTCCAATAGCAATTCATTTGTTTGTTGTTATAAATGAAACCGAGATATAAATCTGAGAAAAACTGTTCTGTGCCATCATTTCCCATATCAGATTGATATACTAAATAATGAGGTGAAGAAATATACTCTCCTTTCATGTCGGGAGGATTGATACCAGAATATATAGGGATATATTTTGTTACTTCATCATAAATCTCTTCAGGAAGGACATAATCCGGAACTTCATGGACCAGATTATCTTCATCTTTTTTTTGCAACTCCCCTTTATAATATCCCTCGACTTTATTACTATATTGGTCAAGACAGTCTATTTCTATTGTATAACCATCTGACGATCTGTCAACTATCACTTTACCGGAGACGATGTTTCCCATATTGGTATAACTTCCGCTTGAAGTATATCCAATAACCCACGAACCTGCCAAATCGGTATATGTAGTGCTTTCTATATATTCAGCATGTTCCGAGTCCAAATTAAAATTAATAAAATCTTCTTCATTCTCACAATACAAGCGCAAATCCAAGTCAAAATAACCGTTTTCCTCACCATTATTTATAATGCAGCCATATACCAATTCGTATGTATCCTCTCCAACCGTAAAATAGTTCTTAGGTTTTCTTGTTCTTATGCATGATGACAACAAAACAACGACAAGTAATAACGCACTAACACTTAATAAATTAAAATGATTCTTTCTCATAATAAACACATTTTTTGCAAAGGTATAAATTATTTATTTACCGATGCTCATTTTTAACACATATTAACATAATTATTTTTCTTCAAAATAAGTATAACTAAAAAACGTTTACTATATTTGCAAGGTTAAAATAGTTTGAGATGAAATTAAGACATTTTATTTTATTAATATTTTTTTTATTTCCTTTTATCGTTAAGGCTCAGAAAGATATAAAAAAAGAGTGCATTTCACTTTCCATGTTCAGTGCGACATATTCGTACCAGTTTCCTGGCGCTGACACCAAAGATATATACGGCAACAACTCTACGATAGGCGCGAGCTTTCAATACAAAACCGACAAGAACTGGTTATGGACAGCCAGCGGCAATTTTATTTTTGGCGACAGCATCAATATCACTCGTGAAGATTTGTTAGGAATCATTTTAGACAATAACGGCGAACTGATAACAGGCGACGGCATTTACGGCAGTTACGCAACATTCCAACGCGGCTATCATATTCAGGCAAAAGTAGGTAAGATTTTCAGTTTCTGGGCGCCTAATCCAAACAGCGGTTTCTTCATCAACGGAGGCTTAGGCTATCTCCTTAACAGAGTACGTATCGAGTTCTCATCAACAGCATCACCTCCGGCCAATCTCTCCGACGATTATCTTTACGGCTACGACAGAATGAGAGGCGGCTTCGCTTATTCGGGCGAAATAGGCTACCTTTTCATGAGCAGTTCACGCATCTTCAATTTCTCTGTCTCCTTAGAATTCGTTCAAAGCCACTCAAAACCTTTACGCAAATGGGACTTCAACCTTATGGCCCCCGACCTTAACACATACATAGACAGATATTACGGAATACGTTTCGCTGTATATATCCCTACATATAAAAGAATGCCAGACGAATTTTATTACTATTAACAATCATGAATCTTTTATATTCGATAGCAATAAGAAGCTATAGCGGAGCAATCGCTATAGCTTCTTTAGTTGGTAACAAAAAAGCCCAACTTTGGTGGAAAGGCAGAAAAAAACAATGGGAAAACTTAAAATCCTTTAACAAAAACGACGAATGGATTTGGGTTCATGTGTCTTCTCTCGGTGAATTTGAACAAGGTCTCCCCGTGATTGAAAGACTAAAACAAGATTTTCCTAAATACAAAATACTATTAACATTCTTCTCCCCTTCCGGTTACGAACCAAGAAAGAATTTCCAACTTGCCGACAAAGTGGCTTATATGCCTTCCGACACATTGGCGAATGCAAAGAAACTTATAAAAAACTTTAACATAAAAGCTGCATTTTTCGTCAAATACGATTTCTGGTTCAATTATATGAAAATGCTGAAAAAAAACAATATTCCTTTATATTACATATCAGCATTGCTTCACAAAGACCATTATTTCTTTAAACATTACGCATTCTGGTTCAGAAAACAACTGAAGAACGTGACGCATTATTTCGTTCAAAACGAAGATACCGCAAAACTGTTAAATTCTATTAACATAAATAATGTCACTATAACCGGCGACACACGTTTCGACCGTGTTTTTGAAATAGCAAAGCAGTCGCAATCATTCCCGGAAATAGAGAAATTCATCAACGGAAGACAATGCATTATCGCAGGTAGCTCTTGGCAAAGCGATGAAAAATTCCTCATTCCTTTCTCAAAGAAAATGCCTGATAATTATTGTCTTATCATCGCCCCTCACGACATTTCCGACTCTCACATAAATCAAATCAAATCTCAATTAGACGATTATATTTTATACAGTCAATTAGGAACAGAAAACAAGAAACGAGAAACCGAGAATAGAGTTCTTGTTGTTGACACCATAGGAATCTTAAAGAAAATTTACAAATACGCTCGCTTCGCATACATCGGCGGCGGCTTCATGAGCAGCATTCATAACACACAAGAAGCGCTCGTGTTTGGCTGCCCTGTCGTTATCGGTCCTAAATATCACAAATTCGTAGAAGCTGTCGATTTAGTCAATGCCAATGGCATGTTTTCCGTTAATAACCAAAAAGAATTTGACGAGATTTTTGAACAATTGATGAACGACAACACATTTTACAACAAAGCTTCCGAAATTTGTCAAAATTATGTAAGACTGAGTATCGGAGCAACTGATAAAATAGCAAAACATTTAGAATCAAAATTATAACAAAAATGAACACCATTATTAAAACAACATCAAGGAAAGACTTCAAAGCGAAAGTCTATCTCCTTGACATGATAGAACAAATAGACAACATTGAATTAAGCAAAGTCGAAACTGATTATATCAACGAATGCTATGAATCTTCAAAAGGCAAGAAAACCATACATATAAACAGATTCACGGAACATCTGTATTTTTATATTTTCGCCAAAGAAGAACACTATCGTCGTTTGGAAGAAGCACGCCGAAGCGGAGCTGCCATGACAACACGCATCAACAAACACAAAATCGAGGAGGTTTTGATTACAGATGTCACAGGCGTAAATCATGACGAGACCTTCGCTTATGCAGAAGGAATGGCATTAGCAAATTATCAGTTTAACAAATATAAATCAGAACCTAAAGACAACAGCTTGAATACTATTTATTTAGAAGAAACTGATGAAGAATTGTTAAATAGACTTAACATAACAATAGAATCTACCTTTATGGCACGCGACCTTGTCAACGAGCCTGTCAATCATCTCAACGCTATCCAATTTGCCGACAATATAAGTTTGAAGCTTCGTGAAGTCGGTGCTCATGTCGAGGTTCTAAACAAGAAAAAGATAGAAGCACTCAAGATGGGAGGTCTGCTCGCTGTTAACGCAGGAAGCATTGACGAGCCTACTTTCACTATAGCCGAATGGAAGCCTGCCAACAAGCGCAACGAGCAGCCTTTTGTTTTGGTTGGCAAAGGTGTCGTTTATGACACTGGCGGATATAATCTGAAGCCAGGCGCATCGATGGCGACCATGAAACATGACATGTCGGGTGCAGCTACTGTAGCGGCAGCTCTTTATGGAATTGCCAAAGCGAAATTACCTTATCATGTGGTAGCCTTGATTCCAGCCACCGACAATCGCATCGACGGCAACGCTCATGTTCCGGGAAATGTCGTCACTATGTTTGACGGAAGCACTGTTGAGATTGCCAACACCGATGCAGAAGGCAGAATGATTTTGGCCGACGCTCTTTCTTACGCTAAAAAATACGAACCGATGTTGGTTATGGATTTCGCCACTTTGACAGGAGCTGCATCTAACGCCATAGGACCTCATGCGACAGTCGTGATGCATAGCAATGCCGATTGTCATTTAGAATCTCTTAAAAAGCTTGGAAACGACGTTTATGAACGTCTTGTAGAGTTTCCTCTTTGGGACGAATATGCAGAATTGATAAAATCTGATATTGCCGATGTAAAGAACGTTGGCAGCAAATATGGAGGTGCCATCACTGCCGGAAAATTCCTTGAACGTTTCACCGATTATCCTTGGATTCATTTCGACATAGCCGGAACTGCGTTTTTGGAATCGAGAGACAGCTACCGCGGAATGGGAGCTACCGGCATTCACGTAAGATTGTTGATGAAATATTTTGGGGATTAAGAAAGGCTAATGGCTAAAGACAAAAGTCTAATGGTTAAGAGCACAGAAGTTGGAGTCAACAAAATTGTTGATTTCAACTTTTTTTACATTAAAAAGATATTGAAGATACCTGCGATAAGTGGAAACAAAAAAAGAGGACAGCTTTCAGCGTCCTCTTCTTAGTAGCGGGGACAGGATTTGAACCTGCGACCTCCGGGTTATGAGCCCGACGAGCTACCAGACTGCTCTACCCCGCATCGTGAATTTCAAAAAAAACAACTTTTTTTTTGTTTTGTTTGCGAGTGCAAAGATATATTTTGTTTCTTTGCAAGTCAAGTATTTTTTAAAAAAAATTTTTCAACATGAATCACAAAGCAGGTTATGTAAACATTATAGGCAAGCCAAATGTCGGAAAATCAACGCTTATGAACGAATTCGTAGGCGAAAAAATTTCTATCGTAACATCGAAAGCACAGACCACA
>JAGBVS010000038.1 GCA_017630195.1 Bacteroidales bacterium
ACTTCTGACCAAGACTTCTTCACATCAGTTTCCTGAGCGAAACAGTTCGTAAAAAATGTAGCAATAAATAAAATTATCACGATTCGTTTTGAATTTCTAAATAGTGTTTTCATGATTCTAATTGTTATTTAATATTATATTTTGGGTTTCGAGCCTCTGCCCGTGGCTCATGGCTCGTAGCTCAAAGCCTAATTTTCAACTTTCAATTTTCAACTTTCAATTTATTAATGATTTCAGAATAGTCTTCCAACTTTTCTGCCCTATAGACCACTTTCTTGTCGGGTGAAATGAGATAATAACATTCCCACCAATTAACATCGATGGCATTGAATATTCCTTTGGCAGAATATGTGATGTCTTCGCTATGATGTCTCTTAGCATATTTCTCAATATATTCCATATTATTCGATTTATGTTCTATCGCCATAATCTTTATTCCTTCTTTTTCAAGAATCCTATAACCCAAAGAGTCTTTTTCTTTTGCGTATCGGTCGAGTTGTCGCATGGAATAATCGCTTGTTATGGTACAGAAATTCAACAGTACCCAACCTTCCTGCTCTCTCAATGTCGTGGTGTCGTTGTTCAAATCAACCAATGGAAAATCGAGAAGCTTGTCGGTAATGATAGTGTCAAACGAATAATAAGGTTCGGAGTTAACGATATCATATTTCGAATAATTTTCATATTCCTTATTGTCGAAATTAAATATGGAGTCGATATAAGATTGTCGATTTTCAAAACTGAAATCATAAAATGTGTAATAGACTTTCGACGAATATTGATAAATTTCGGTATATGCGCTATCCATGATGTTGGTGGCAGCATTGACATAAAAACGCACACGTCTTTCATTATTGTCAAATTTATAGACATTATAAAGTTCACCGTCAATCTCGCGTTCCTCTATCTCGTTAAAAATCTGTTTCATATTCATGGATTCAGCAAAACTGATTGGATATATATAATAAGGTATGTCGATAAAAAATCGAGGAATGAAGCCATGTTTGCCAAGCGCATCATAATGTCTGTCAAAGTCGAATATGGTGTTTTCATATTTTATCAGCGAACCTTCCGGTTTTTCTATCTTCTTATAATAATCTTTATCAAGAAGATAGAAGCATTCAATACTGTTTATATTGTAAAACAACGACGAATTCTTACCGTCATATTTTATTATGAGTTCAGATTCTTCTTCAAAGAGCAGACTGTCGCCAGAATAATGGATGTCTTTATATTTAAAAGAAACCCATTTATGTTCATCGGCTAAGGTTTCCGCCTGTCTCTTGAATTTTACGTAATTCCGCAAGGCATCTTTTATCGTTGTTTGAGCATTTGTTGTCATACATGAAAATAATACGACAAACAATAATATTGATAAACGTTTCATTTTAATTATTGTAAATTATTGATTGAATTATAAGTTTTTAAAAAATCGCCGTTTTCAAAATAATAGAAGCGAGAATAATTCTTTTTATCGTATTTGTCACCTAAGAGTTCTTTGTAGAAAATCTCACGTAGTTCTTGGGCAAGTTCCGTATTGTAATGTCTCTCGCTAATTGAAAGAAGCGGATTCTTAATGCTTTCAATTTGCGAAAATGCATCGGCATAATAGTCGATAACGACATATAGTTCAATACCTTTTTCATCACAATAGGACTGCGTCAGACCTAAAGAAGTGCAATTTTCTGAAGAACAATGTGGCGACCATTGATAAATAACTGCTTTTTCATTTGTCTTCAGCAACTCTTTCATCTGATGCGCATTGATAGCATATATGCGATTGTCGTTTTTCATGCCGATTAACGAAATGCTGTCAGTAGTCCAGCATACATTGTTTTTCTGTTCATCCGTCAAATCTCTCATAAAATGAGTTTTACGTCCTATAACATGAACACAAATACACGACTGCATTACAAATGCCAACGCAATAAATAATGATAGTTTTTTCATAGATCAATTATTCAATCTTAGTTTCTCAGTCTTCCATTAATTTCTTAACTTCTTCTATCGAGATTCCGAACATCTTCAGTTTCTTGACTATCTCAGGGAGTTCCTCTTCCATGAACTGTTTCTTCTGTTCTTCGAGGATTATTTCTTTTGCGTTCTCTCCAACGTTGAATCCGATGCCACGTTTGTTGATGATGATATCTTTGCTCTGCAGCAACTCATACGAACGCATCACTGTATTAGGATTGACACCGACTTCTATCGCCATCTCACGCACCGACATTATCTTGTCGCCAATCTTATATTTTCCGTTCAATATCATCTCGCAGATGTGAAGATAAATCTGCAAGTATATCGGTTGATGTGCCTTGAATTCCATAATCAATAAGTTTGTTTCTTGATTTTGTAATATGTTAAATAAAGAAATGCAGATGCTGATATGAGAGATGAATAGAATATGAAATTATATGCATAATTTACAACACCTTTGACATAATTTGTAATTTCTTCATCAGTCCAATCTGCATCGAAATTATATTCCAAGTTAATTGCATATCTCACTACAAATATCGAAAATATTATTCCCAAAAGTGTTAGAATCCCGATGGTCTTACTGAGTTTACGTTTTTTGAAAAGCATATTGGTAAACATAAATACAGAAGAGAAACCTAATATTTGTAACACTTTATAAATAAAATGATTTTTAGAAAGCATATAATCATATATTGAACGATTTAATTCTTCATCACCAAGAGATAGTATTTCTCTATATGATTCATAGTTTTTGGTAAAGAAATCGCTAATGATAAAACCTTCGTACGGATTAGTTCCTGGTTTCAATGCAAGAATTGTATCAATAAATAATGCTCCTATCAAATAAACAATAGGTGTAATTACGACACAATATAAAATCATGCTCAAGAATTTTTCCAAGGAAGATGCTGGCGTCATAGCTAAAATAACTCCTTTTCTAGAGTCATTATAATTTTTATAAAGTCTTGATGGAACAATCATTAACGACAACCACATCAAAGTTGAAATTTTAGTATCACGATTGATTATTATACCTGTATCAAAAGTTTCCATTGAAATATAAGTCAGGAACCACAGGATAACGGGTAGCGCCCAAAGCACTATGAGAGTCCATCCAAAGTTTTGAAAATAACTCATGCCGTCGCG
>JAGBVS010000039.1 GCA_017630195.1 Bacteroidales bacterium
CAGAAACTCGGCATCACTCGCCAGACTCTTTATAATAAGATAAAACGTTATGGTCTATGAGAAAAAACAGAATCTCATATAGACGTATCACATTATATATCATATTCTTGATATTGATGAGCGTGGCGACATGCTTATGCGTGACATATAAGAAATTCGCCTTGTTGCTCGTCTGTATCCCTTTATTAATATTATCAATAGTAAAATTAGTCTCGGTTTATAATGGCATAATCAATCGTCTATCGTTTATCATCAAAGCTGTGAAGAATGACGATTATTCTTTTCGTTTTTCCGAGAATCCTGACAGCACGGAAAATTCTTTCGTGAATCATTCGCTCAACCAAATCAAAGATATGATGGACGAGAAGAAACGTCTCATGCGTGAAGACGACAAGAACTTCGAGCTGATAATGGAATGTGCCAATATCGGCATCATGCTTCTGATGAAAAACGGAACAGTGATGCATGCCAACTCTAAGGCCTTGGCATTCTTCTCTTTGCCGAGGATAAGTCATGTAGAACATCTGCGAGCTCAGTCGGATGAACTTGTTGATATTTTAAATGACATAAAGCCATCAGAACAAAAAAGCCTGCGTTATTCCACAGAGATGGGTGATGTTAATCTGTTTTTAAGCTGCGCTGAGATTAAATATAAGGAAAAGGATATTAGAGTCGTGACTATAGGAAATATCAATAAAGAACTTGATAATCAAGAGGCAGAGTCGTGGGAGAAGCTGACGCGTATCCTCACTCACGAGATTATGAATTCATTGGCTCCTATAACTTCGATAAGCAACACCTTGATTGACAATATCGAAAATGCTGATAGAGTAGGAGAGGGACTTGAGATAATTCACAGCACAAGCGAGCGTCTCATGAAATTCGTCAACTCATTCCGTCAGGTGACGCGTGTGCCAATGCCGCAGAAGTCGCCTTTCTATCTTAAAGAATTGATTTCCGATGTCTTGGCTATAGCTGAAATTGATGATATAAATGTTAAGGTTAGCATAAATCCTGAAGATACAATGCTTTATGCCGATAGGACGCAATTGGCGCAAGTCATGCTTAATCTTTTGAAAAACGCTCTTGAATCATGCGAGGCTAACGATGAACAAAAGGATTATGTCATTGAGATACAGTCGCAGATAGATTCTGATGAGCGAATAAGAATTGAGGTATCAAATAATGCAGGACGAATACCTGACGAGGTGACAGAAAATATCTTTACTCCGTTTTTCACTACCAAACAAGACGGCTCCGGCATCGGATTGGCTATATCACGTCAAATCATACGACTTCATGGAGGCTCTTTGCATCTCTCTAAAAACACTGAAGAAAAAGTGACGTTCATGATAGTTTTGGAATGATTAATAATATTCCCTTATATACATATACGCCTTGTTGAACAATACTTCTTCTTTGTGAAGTTTATATTTCAACAGAGTCTTTCTTAGAGCTTTTTGTACTTCTCGTTCACCTGCATTAGTTGATTGCCAACCAGGAAAACGAACAATCTTTACAATGCTGTCAATATCTGCAACAATTCTTCCCACTACTGCAGGAGTGTCATCAGTACGTAATTCCAAGAATAAATCAGTAAGGGCTTCCATGCCTGTCTTTCTTACTTCAATATGTTCTTCTTGTTTCTCAGCTTGAATTGTTTCTCTAGCTATCTGACAAAGTTCCTTGATAAACTCAATGCTGGAAATCAATCCTTGTTCTGCTTTATCACGCAGTGCTTCTAGACGTTTGCTCAGTTCTACGAATTTAGGTTTGCCAGAGTATTTCTTGAATCGCTTGATCAGTTCTTTTTCTATTTTCTTGGCAGTTCTTGGGTCTTTCGATGCCATAAGCGATGCGACCATTGTTTCATCCAATACTACTTCTTCCATATCAGAGTGTATGCCTCCAACATGTATGTTGTCGTACATGATTTTCTTGGTCTGAGCACCTAACGATAACCATAATAATTTACCCAATGAATCAGGTCCAGAAGGTTTTACTGATTGATATACATTTGATAGCCATTTGTAATCTGTACGATAAGGTTCCAATGCTGGGTCTGGTGACAATGATTCCCAGATATTTGCCAACTGGCGATAGTCACTGGCAAAGGCATCGCGTTTTTCGTTGGATTTGATTGCATCTTGTGCCGCTTGTAATCCTTCAAATCCATCTATGGTTCTGTCCACACCTTCAAAGTGTGCCAGATTATTCTTCATGATGCGTGGCAATTCTTCTAATTGTGAATTGAGGTTAGTGATAACTTTCTTCATCACTTCTTCATCAAATTCCAATGCCTTTGCTGCATCATCGAATACACCGAAATAATCAACGATGCGTCCGAATGTCTTGTTCGGGAACTTTCGGTTCGTGCGACAAATGGCTTGTAACAAAGTATGGTCTTTGAGTGACTTGTCTAAATACATGGTTTGTAGGATAGGTGCATCAAAACCTGTCAATAGTTTGGCAGTAACGATGAGAAACTTCAATTCAGAATCTGGTTTGTTGAATTTCTCTATCAGCTTTTCCTGTTCGTCTTTAGTCAGGTTATATAGATGCTTCAGTTCATCGTCTCCTTTTCCAGATGTAGAGATTACTACGGCAGAAGCAGAATCTGGAAAATATTTTCCTAACTCCTGTTTATATAAGTGGCAAGCCTCACGGTCTGGAGTAACAATCATTGCCTTGAATCCTTGTGGTTCTACTTTTCCCTGATAGTGTTGTGCAATGTCCTTGCATACAATTTCTATGCGTTCAGGAGATTTTAGGAACTCTAACATCTTTGCCGCCTTGTTGCTTAAAGTGATTTTTGCATCCTCATCCAATGTGTTAGATAATGCGGCAAATTCTTCATCTACCTTTTCCCTGTCGATGTGAATGTCCAAAAGACGAGGTTCGAAATGTAATGGCAAGATGGTTTTGTCGCGCAATGCATCTTCGAACGAATATCGGCTCATATATCCATTTTCATCTTCATTTGCTCCAAAAGTCCAGAAAGTATTATGGTCTGTTTTGTTTATAGGCGTACCTGTCAATCCGAAGAAGAAAGCGTTAGGCAATGCCATTCGCATACGTTGTCCTAAGTCACCTTCCTGAGTGCGATGTGCTTCGTCAACCATGACGATGATATTGTCTCGCAAATTGATGCTGGCTTGGGCATCCTTGAACTTGAAGATAGTTGTTATTATGATATAGCGAGAGTCGTTTGCCAAGTATTTGTTCAATGTGTCAATGTCTTCGGTAGGCATCACATTAGGAGCTTCCTTGAATACATTCTGTGTCTGTGAGTCTAAATCCACACGATCCACAACAATCATTACAGTCGGACTTTTCAGTTCTGGCATTTTGCGTAGTTTCTGAGCAGCGAAGAGCATCAGCAATGATTTTCCGGAGCCTTGGAAATGCCAGATGAGTCCTCTTTTGATTTTGTTTTCCAACACACGTTGTACAATGAGATTGGCACCTTCGTATTGTTGGTATCTGCATACAACTTTGATACGTTGACGTTTCTTGTTTGTTGAATAGGTGGTGAAATTATATAGAATGTCGAGCAATGTCTTTGGTGACAGCAGTTGATTCATCTCTGCTGCTACGTTATTCAGTCCCATCATGCGCGACACATCATCATTATCGTTCACGTGCCATGCGGACCAAAACTCCAATGGAGTGCGTACAGCGCCGTAGTATAGTTCTTTACCTTCCGTAGCAAAGCTCAGTATGTTAGGTACGAAAAGTTCTGGCACGCTGTTTTCGTAAATGTCATGGATGTCAGATGCCGCATCGAGCCAAGAGACAGATGGTCGGATAGGAGTCTTTGTTTCTCCTACTACCAATGGAATGCCGTTGACAAACATCACGATGTCTGGACGTTTGGTTTCGCGGTTACGGATGCTGAATTGGTTTACCAGTTGGAATTTGTTATTGTCTATGTTTTCAAAGTCTATTAACTTAACCGATACATGCGCATAGTTCTTTCCGAAAGGCATGGTCTTGTTTCCTTTCAGCCATTCGGCAAACTCCTCATTGGCACGTACCAAGCCAGTGCTGTTTACCGATAACAAAATAGAACGCAGTTTATATATTACTTCGTCTGCTCGTTCTGGCAATGCGGCGATTTCAGGATTCAGTTTGATTAGAGCATGTTTAAGTTCAGTCTCAACCAGTACTTCTGTAATTTCGCGCGACAATTCCGAGGCGGGAGTATATATCCATCGTGCGCCATACGATGGAGTAGGCTCGAACGATGTTGTTGTTTCGTTAAGATTAACACCCGTCATTGTCTTAATGACGAAGTTTTCTACTGAGTTTATTTCGTTGAAGGACATAGCTATATGTTATTTATTATTCTTTCTACTTTTTCAAAAATGCGGTTTTCGTATGAATCGAATGCATTCTTTTTATTCACATCATTATTGGAATCATAATATTCAAGGATTTTTTGTGGGACTCCATAGTCACTGGCCAGTCTTCCATTCTCTGTATTTGCATTATATTCCATTTTCAAAAGGATAGCATCTATTCCTGTTATTTGATCAAATGTTTTGTTCTCTTGTTTAGATAGATAATACTTGTACATTAAGTTAAAGGCACCGAAGTATTTAACAACTTGATACTTCAAAGTGTTGTATACAAAATCAGTAGCGTTTCTAACGGATTCTTGTATGTTTTTTCCATTTTGAATCTGGTAATTTATCATTCCTTTTAATCCATTCTTAAAATATGAATACAACAAAGCAGTTAATACTTTTGTGTCTTTACCTCTTTGTGGACGTGTCATTAATTCACGCAGTTTTGGATTTTTTACAAATGGCAAAACAATGTTTATTATAGTTTCAACACCATCATAAGTGATTTGTCGGCTAATTTGGTAATGTTGTATCAAACCTTTAATACTTGACATTTCAATAGGAGATAAATTGCCTATATGTTCGTATATCCTGATTTTATCTTCTTTAGATATTACTTTAAATTGATTGATAATGTCCTCGGGAATATCATGCTGTGTTTGTAATTGCTCAATAGTATGTTTTCGCTCTAAATTTTTCTGGTCTAAATACTCATTATCCGTAAAAAACAAATCAATTTCATCTTTCGGAGAGGATTTGTCATAGTTTTTATGTTTTATTGGCTCTCCTTCTCCATTTTTTATTTTTTCAAATTTTTTATCTAGAGAATAGACGATCCCTTTATAATGTTGTAAGAATCTACCAGCCCTACCTTCAATATTCAAAGCATCAAACTTCTTTAAATACTTATCACTACCTTTTTTACTAGATAAAATAAGAACGTTTTTAGCTGTTGTATTAACACCCTCTGTAATAGTCGTTGTAGATAGCAGTATCTTGATATATCCTTTATTGAATAACTCAATGATTTCTTTCTGTATATACTTTGGAATCAAACCATGATGTATGCCTACTCCTTTTTTCAAAGCCTTGACAACGATCCAATTATTGCTGCTATTAAACATATTAGAAAGATGCTCCAAGAAATCTGTAAATTGAGAAGTGTCTACATTTGTAAACGATGTTTCATCAACAAGATAATTGGCATATCTTTCAGTGTCACTTCTTCTGGAACAATATACTATTACGTTTTCTGATTGTTCAGTAAACTCTTTTATTTGTGTTTTAAAACGTTCAATTTTGTTGTTTTGTGGTAGCTTTTTAAATTCTTTGTTTACAATTTCGTATTCGTTATAGTTTAAAAGACTGATGTCGTTAGCTTGCAAAAATCTATCGAAAGAGGGATTGTACTGATTAGATGTTTCTTGTGAGAATTCTATATAAGGCCCAGCTAAAAACACATCTAAAACAGATTGTAATGCATAATGTAATGCTAAACGATAGGCGACATCTCTTTCGTTCTCTTTAGTTTCATCATCTACTATGTACTCATTATCCATTTTGTACACTTCATCAACAAAAACAAAGTCAAATGGTATTTTTTCAGAGACATCTAAAAAAGAAAGGTATCGTTCGGGGGTATATATACAGATATTGTTTTCGCCATTTTCAGTAATCATACTCATCGTATGAATTTTATACTTTTCATGTATCCAACGATATTTTTCATCAGACATTATTTTCTCTAAGTTTTCTGATAATAAAGCTATTGATGGAAAGATTAACAAAATATTCTTATACTGCATCTTTCTAATAACTTCATACACTAAAAAGGTTTTTCCAAATGAGGTACTTGCTGAAAGAAAAAACCTATTCTGTTTCCCTATTTCAAATTTATTAAGAATATCTTTTTGGTATTTATGTAATTCTACGTTTTTTGATGTATATAATCTTGATTCTTTATAACTATCCGCTAACGTTTGTAAAGAAACCTCGCCAAATTGAATGTCATGGTTAAATTTAGATAGTGTATCATAATATTGTGGTATACCCACTTGATTTGCGATATAAAACAAGAATTGTTTGTCAGCTGTTGATAGACTATCATTTTTAACCGTATCGAAGTATGAACATACCTCTTTGATAAACTCATAATCGGAGAGTTTTTCATTCTGGAACAGATTGAGCTTTATAATAAGGTTAGCTGCGTATTCGATTTTATCCATTGTAAAACAGTTTGTTTTATTTGTTTAACATTGTTGACCGGCAGTAAAATAAAGAACAGATCGTATTCAAGTCCAATGTTCAAATTCTTTCCAGAATGCTTTTGTTTAATCCGGTCAATTATTGATGATATGGTTTTATCATAATCGCTAAGTGGATTGCATAGAATAAAAATTGGATATACTAATCTTAACGAAAACTCATTTTTTAATGATTCAATACTTACTTTGGCATTCAGTCGAACTTTCTCAATTAATTCAACAATTGTTTTATTATCTGTGTTTAATAATTTTCTTTTTGGAGTGAAAGCCAATAAGTTTTTACGAAAGTAATCATCGGATATGGCTTTTTCAATATTCTTAAATACATCATCTATGGCTTTTTTGTAATCTTGATGAAATTTTACTTCTCCAAACCATAAACTTGTCCCTTTTTCTGTAGATACGAAATGCCATGTGTCAAAACCTTTATTCTCTTCTGGCTTTAGTATGTCATAAAAATAGCCTTTAGCTATTATGGCTTTGCTATTAAACAATATCTGGAGGATTATATTTAATAAAACTTCACCAAAGAACCCATATTTTAGTTGTGTTTCGTCTGAATCGTTTTCTTCAATTCGCATGCGTTGTGAAATGGCTTCTACTTGTAGTTGATTTAGGTCACCATTTAAATCTTCCTCATTAAAGGCATAGTCTATAATGGCATTAAAGATTATTGTAGCTAAATCGTTATCATTAGAAACCGTGTAGCAGTAATCATTATCGATTGTAGTATAAATACTTTTCTGTATATCACCATGAGGTAAACAATATCGAAATAGTATGCTGTTTTGTACAAAGTTTATAAGATTCTGCCTCATATCTTTAAAACACTTTATTGATTAATTCCTGCTTTATTTGTTGCGAAAACGATATACTATTTTCAACTCTTTCAATGGTCTTATCAATATCACTTAACCTCATAGCTATTTGTTTTTGTTCATTTAGAGGAGGTAATAATACAGGGGTTTCATTAAAATCATCGAGACTTAATGTCATTCTTGTAATTCCTTGAGCTCTTTTTGTAAAATAGGCCAAAGTACTTGGATTATTGAACAGGTATCTTTTGAAATCTAAATCAATTTCCCTGTTAAATCGCAATCTTACTAAATGGTAACTGTACAAAGTATTAGGAAGATTGTCGTATACAACGGCGGAATGTCCGATATCATCTTTTGTCTCGGAACTTGGAGTGAAAAGAACATCGCCAACGATTACTTGATTACTGTCAATTTGTTTATCGGGTGCAGTGACTTGCATAAACTCAATGTCGGATGTAATCTTCTTTGATTTACTTGTGTATACATCCATATAGTTTATTAGTGAAACAATCTTTTCATTTGGTCTTTGCTTTTTGTCAACACTGCTTGTAGAAACAATACCTAAATCAGAAATAGTTAGTCTTTTCCAACCGTCAGGCTTTCCATTGTTTTGAATGTGTTGATGTCCATTCAGCAAATAAGACATTTGCCTGTTTTTAAATACTTTTAAAGCTTCCCTCTCCCTCTTCTCCTTCTCAATCATCTCATCTGCAGCCCATAGCAATTCTGCCAAGCGTTTTTGTTCGGATTTGGGTGGGAGAAGAAATTCTTGCTTGGATATATCCTTCCAATTGATAGTTGGTGATAAACCACCCACTGATATGGTAATGGCCATATCAATGAATTGTTTGGAATGGAACAAAAATGGTAAGAAATTGGAATCGACCACCTCTTCTTTTGCACGTAAAACCATAGCGTGAGCCGAGCATATTCCATCAGTTGTGGCTAATGCTGTTTTACGCTGATATGCTCTTCTGCGCCCGAATATAATATCGCCTTTGTAGAAACGGAGTTTGGTACCTTCTACATCACTTGGGTGCCCGTAGCGACTCAGATGTAAGGTATCAGGGTCAATATGTTCTAAACCAACATATATGTTTAGGTTTGTTTGGCTAGGTTCAACACGTTCGGAAACATTTTGAACCATTTCATCAAACCGATATTTCTTCCAGTTGGTTTTATCTATCAATATGTCTATTCCTTCCTTCATGCTTCTCATTCGTTTTTCAACATCCAATCTGTTACGTTAAGTTTTCGTATTCCGTCATAAACAGGATTGAAATCAACATCTGTTGTCAATAAATATTTTGGCGTAGAGTCTTTTATGGCTTTGAGTGATGCTAACTCTCGTTCTAAAGTTTCAGGGTTTTCTGTGGTCCATGCTACTTGGTA
>JAGBVS010000040.1 GCA_017630195.1 Bacteroidales bacterium
CTCGATTGCTGATACGCCGTAGTCAATGCCTTCGCAGGTTGACTTCATTGCATATTCGCCTTCGTATGCGTCTGTTGTGATTGCGAATGGATATTCGCTCACTTCGTTGTTCCATGGATATACTGAGAAGTCGCCTGACTCGAAGTCTTCGCTGCCTGTTGTGTATCTTTGCATGCCCCATACCAACTCGACTGCTTCTTCTGTCTCTGTTGCTGTGATGTATTTTACAGGATTGTAAACTTCTGATAAAGCATAATCAACAACTGTTACTTGATCATATAAAGCTGTAAATTCAACTTCTTTATTTTGATAGCCTTCAACTGAAGCAACGCCTGTATATTCACCAGCGAGGAGTGTACCTGTATAAGCGCCGTTTTCGTCAGCTACGAATGTATATGACTGAGCTGCGCCAAATTCGTCTGTACCTGTAACTGTAATAACGCCACCGTTTAATGGAGTAACTTTATCTTGTTCATATAAGTTACCAGCGACTTCTGTTTCACCTGTTACATAAACGATGATACCATCACATGGATTTGATTCACCTTCGTCATAAACAGCTGATACAGAAATATAGTAGCCATACATATCATATTCTAAATTATCTAATGTATATGATGTTTCTGTTACAGTGTTCTTATTAACTTTTTGATTGTTAACATAAACGTTATAACCACGGTGTGAACGGTCTTGAACTTGATTCCAAGTAATTGTAGTTGATTCACCTTCGTAAAGATGATTGCTTGAAGCCGCTAAGCCTTGTGGTTCATTGAATGTTGTTGTAAATACCCAAATGTCGCCGTATGTTGTGCCGCTGCTGTTACGAGCATTAACTTGCCAGAAGTAATTCTTATTGTTATATAAGTTACCCATATAGTGATTTACTTCAAGTTCGCTTGTCCAATCAACGATTACATCTTTTGGAGGATAAGCTGTTCCTAACAAAAGTTGGTATTCAACTGTATTAGCGCCAAATTCCCAATCTAATGTTGGTGCAGAAACGCCTGTTTGTTGATCGTATGGATATGGAGAATAAGCTTTTTCAGGAGCTGGAACTGCTTCAACATTGATGTCAAGTGTGAAATCGCCTGTTGATGATGCTACGAGATAATATTCACCAGCCGGGATTGTCATAGCTGAGATTTGAGATGCTCTGCTTGCATTACCTACTTGAATACCATTGTAGTTATTGTTTGCCATTGGACCTGCTTCACCGTCAAAGTCAGATGTATAAACTGCAACTTTAGCATTTGCACCGTTAACTGCAGCTGTCAAAAGTCCGTCGTTAGCAATATTAATTTTATAAACAACATCATAGCCATCAGCTTCATTGCCAGGCAATGTATAGTTGTTGTATAATGTTGCTGTAGCATGAGTTGCTGTGAATGGATATGAAGTAATTTCTTGTGCATTTTCATATACATCACCTACTGCTGGTTCGTAAGCATAAGCTGTCATTGGAACAACTTCAACTTCTCTTGATGTTGCGTATGTAATTTCAAGTTGACCTTCAACGTCTCCTTCATTAGCGCTACCTGCTGCTACTTCGAGAACGAGAGGGCTACCTTTTTGAATTGTCATTGGGAATTCTAATTCTGGCAATTCAAAATATTCATTTGTTGATTCGATTGAACTAACAATTAAATCTTCTGATTTAGCTTTGATTTGAACTTCAAATGGTTCTGTCCATGCACCATTTGGACGTGCGCCAAGTTCAATAGTATTAGGTTTAACAGAAATAAGTTTTATTTCTCCACTTACTGTCATGCTAAATTTAACAACGTTAATACCTGCATCTGTATAACCATTAATACCAGCGTATGAAGTTACGTCATAAGGAGCTGTGTCTCTATAGTGATAGATAGCTCTTTTTGATCCTGTTGTGAATGAATCAAAGTGTTTACCTGAATTTAAGTAAGTACCTGTGTTATCAAGAACACAAACCAAAAGATTGCCGCCTTCATATTCGAATGGAGTTGTAAATTCAATGTTAAGCCATTCGCCAGCAACGCCAGTATAAGTAACTTGTCCTGAGAAAACAAGATTTTCACTGCTTAATGTCATCCATGAATTACCGCCTTCAAAAGAAGATAATTCTGTGTTTGCCATATAAACACTGAGGTTACGAGTTACTGCATCAGCATTTGTTTGTCTGAAGGCTACGGAATTGATTACACCTTCACCAAAATCCTGCATGTCTTCTGCTGTGTAAATTTGTTGTGTTGATGAGTAATTGTAATACTCATAAGTTGGAAGTTTGTTGGTAGATGTAGTGCTGCCATCTGCTCCAACGATTACTTCCAATTCTGTTTGTGCATTAAGACTGAATAGTCCAAATAAGCACATCATCGTAAAAAGAAATAATCTTTTCATAATAATAAATTTTAGTTAGTAATATGTTAATTATCTTTCAAAACACATATAAATATAATTTTTACATATATTTATAATTCCACAAATATATATTATTTTTTTACACGAAAAATAATTTTTTTCTTAATTTTTAATCATACATAAAAAACAAGAAAAAAATTATTCTTAAAATTAATACTTATGATTAACTAATTGATTTTGTTTAATTTTAAATAACGAAATCAATTAGTTTGAGACTGCATATTATCGCCTGAGAAGCGTTTTATAACAGAAGCAGTATATGTTTTAGAAACTGGTATTGGTTCAATTTCTTCTAAATCAAAATCCATATAGAAGCCATCCGACTCATGTCGTAGAACTTTGATTTTTTGTGTATTAACTATATAAGTTCTATGGCAACGCATAAGTGGAGTATTACTAAATGTATCTTCAATAGTTTGTATCTTACATCTGATCATATATCTATTAAGAATACCATTTTTAGTATAATATACTATTGTATAATTATCTTCGGCTTTAATAAAATAAAGATTGTCGAGCTTAACAGATAATTTCAACACACCTTTATTATCTGCAATATTTATAATATCAATATTTTGAGCTATAGCTTCTCCGTCGGTGGCAATGTTTTTTGTATCAGTTACAAGCAACGTATTATGCATAGCTTTGATTGTCAGCCACATTGCTGACACTATATATGGAACTCCGAGAGCCAAAAGTGTTATCAAGATACTTTTTGTCACGATGAAAGAAACTGTATAGTTTGTAATTTTCACATAAAACATAGAAAGTATAGAATGGAATACACCTATTAATATTATCTCTGAAAACAGCCATAACGAATATTTCATATATGTCATTTTTATAAATCGCTTAGAAGCAACATACATAAGAATACGGCTGACTATTAAAAGCAATATTGAAACGACCACAAATGTAGTTGTGAGGAGAAAGCTATCTGATTTAGCTACGCCAAACCAAGATGTGTCGGAAAATGGAGAATATATTACAAGAAAAACCAATGCATACAAAACCGAAAAAGTAAGACTTGTGACTATATTTCCTACCTCAAGAAGGCTTGATGCAAAGTTATCTTTCTTACGTTTTTTCATTAAATGATATATTTTTTTGTTATGAGTTTGCAAATTTACAAAATTTTCACCCCATATTTTAGAATTTCACCACTTTTTCAGCGAAAAAAAAGGTTTTAATTCATGAACAGCCACATTTTTACCACAAGCATATTTAATGACAGTATTTTTGCCATCGAAATTTTAGATATTTACAATAATGAAAATTATCGGAACAGGACGTTCTCATCCTTCATTAGTCGTGACTAACGAAATGCTCACACACATTCTCGATACAAGCGACGAATGGATTACTTCGAGAACCGGAATAAAAGAAAGACGCGTCATCTCTTCTGAGAATTTAGAAGACTTGGCAATCGACGCAGCGAAAAAGGCGTTAGCCGATGCCAACATGGACGCAAAAGACTTGGACTACATTATATGTGCCAATGTCGTCAACGAATTCGTCTCTCCGGCGATGAGTTGTATTATACAAGGAGCTATCGGTGCTACTTGTCCGTGTTTCGATCTCAACGGAGCCTGCGTTGGGTTTATTTATGCGCTCGAAATCGCTGAATCATTCTACAGAAGCGGCAAATACAAGAACATCCTTATAGTATGTGCTGAAGAGCCATCACGAATGGTAAACTGGCACGACCGCACTGCAAGCGTTTTATTCGGTGACGGAGCCGGCGCTGTTGTTTTAACTGAAGGCGACAATATTAAAGCTACCAAAATGTCTGCTTCTTGCAATTGGGACAGACTATACCAAAAACATGAATTGCAATATTCTCCATACAACAGCAAGCCTAACAGCAATCTTCCATTGGTGATGCACGGTCAAGATGTATTTATGTTTGCGACAAAAGCTGCCATAAGAGACATCTCCAATGTTTTAAAACAATCTGGGATAAAGCCAGATGAAGTTGATCACTTCTTGATTCATCAAGCCAATCTAAGAATCATCAAAAGCATCAAGGATTTCTTGAGACAACCAGAAGAGAAGTTTCCTCTTAACATTCACAGATATGGAAACACATCATCAGCGAGTGTCCCTATTCTTCTTGATGAAGTCAACAAAGAAGGTAAATTAAAAAGAGGCGATTTAATAGTATTAAGCGCTTTTGGAGCAGGATTCGTTTCAGGAGCATGCATTTTAGAATGGTAAATTATGGAAAAAAGAGTAGTTATAACGGGAATGGGTGCCATCACCCCACTTGGCAACAATGTTGAGACTTTGTGGAATAATTTAATCAACGGAGTTTGCGGCATTGATTATATAACAAAAATTGACACGACAGATCTTCCTGTCAAGATAGCAGCTGAAGTAAAAGATTTTGATCCTATAGCATTAGGCGTTGATGCAGCTTTCGCACGTCGCAACGATTTGTTCTCCATTTATGCATTAGCTGCATCTATCGAGGCTATGAGAGGCAACGAAGGATGCTTTGAACCTGAGCGTCTCGGTGTTTACGTAGGTTCTGGTGAAGGTGGTTTCGACACTATCATAAAAGAGGTTGTAAAATGGAAAGAACAAGGTTCAAAATGGGTCTCCCCTCTCCTTATACCAAGCATGATTTCTAACATCGCAGCTGGCAACATCGCTATTCGCCATAACGCATGCGGTGTTTGTGTACCAATCGTAACAGCTTGTGCTACAGGAACTCACTCAATAGGCGAAGCATATCGCGCCATTAAACATGGTTATGCCGATGCTATCATCACTGGCGGCAGCGAAGCAGCAGTCAACCCTATCAGCATTGCTGGTTTCGCCAACTGTAAAGCTTTGTCACGTTCAGAAGACCCTAAAGCAGCTTCATTGCCATTCGACCAACGTCGCGCTGGTTTCGTATTAGGCGAGGGCGCAGGTATCATACTCTTGGAAGAATATGAACACGCCAAAGCACGCGGCGCAAAGATTTACGCTGAAGTATGTGGATATGGCAACACATGTGATGCTCATCACGTTACAGCTCCTCACCCAGAAGGCAAACAAGCTGCACGTGCCATCAAGATGGCTCTCGAAGAAGCAAAATACAACGAAAACGATGTTCTCCATATCAACACTCACGGAACAGGAACACCGCTCAACGACAGCTCTGAAACAGCAGCTATAAAATTAGCTCTCGGTGAAGAAAAAGCACGCAAAGCTTACATCAACTCAACAAAATCTATGACTGGTCACTTGCTCGGAGCAGCAGGAGGCGTTGAAGTGATAGCAGCAGCATTAGCTTTATATCACGGCATCGTCCCTCCAACAATAGGACTCAAAGAAGCAGACCCAACTTGCGACTTGAACTATACTCCAGACGTTGCTCAAAAAGCAGATCTTACAATAGCAATATCAGAATCATTAGGATTCGGCGGACATAATGCATGCATCGCTTTAAGAAAAATTAACGATTAACAATTCTTAACTTATATAATTATGACAAGAGAAGAATTAAAAAACTATTTACCACATCGTGAGCCTATGTTGCTCGTAGATGAGATTGACATCGATGAAAACAAGGTAGTACATTCAAAATACCATGTCACTGGAGAAGAATATTTCTTGAAAGGACACTTCCCTGGTCAGCCTACAGTTCCAGGCGTAATATTGTGCGAAATCATGGGACAGTCATGTGCTCTTCTCATACTTGATGACTTAAAAGACAAGATAACATTATATACAGGACTCGACAACGTTCGTTTCAAACATCAAGTCGTTCCTGGTGATACAATAGAAGTGGAAGCAACTTTATCAAGTCAAAGAGCCAATATGTACTTCTGCGAAGCTAAGGCAACAGTAAACGGAAAACTTTGTGCCAAAGGTAGTTTATCATTTGCATTAATTGAAGATACAAGAAAGAAAGATGAATAATAAAGAATTTCAAATTGTTGTGTTGGCAAAACAAGTTCCCGACACTCATAATGTTGGCAAAGACGCCATGAAAGAAGACGGCACAATCAACCGTGCTGCCTTGCCGGCAATTTTCAATCCAGACGATTTGAAGGCTCTCGAAATGGCACTTGCTTGCAAAGACGCTCTTAAAGATATTATGCCAGTTAAGGTTACCATCATCACAATGGGACCTTCACGTGCAGCAGAAATAATACGCGAATCAATGTTCCGTGGAGCCGACAACGGTTTCGTAGTAAGCGACAGAAGATTCGCAGGCTCCGACACATTAGCTACATCTTACGCTCTGTCGGCAGCAGTAAAAAAATTAGGCAAAATAGACATCGTTTTCTCAGGACGTCAAGCCATCGACGGCGATACAGCTCAAGTGGGTCCTCAAGTAGCAGAAAAACTCGAGATACCTCAGATAACATACGCTGAAGATCTCTTGTATGTTGCAGAAGACGAAATCGTTATCAAAAGACGTCTCGAAAGAGGTGTTGAAACTGTAAAAACAGGATTCCCTGTCTTAGTGACAGTACACGGCAATGCCAACGACTGTCGTCCTCGTCACGCTAAACTTCTCATGACAAACAAAAAAGCTTGTTCTGTATCTGAAGTTTTAGAAAGACAACAGTCTATGGAAGACATGGAAGCATTGTGGGCAAAGAAACCTTTCCTCAAAATTGAAGAATGGAATGCCGACGACATCAATCCTGATTTCGAAAGATTGGGTCTCACAGGCTCGCCTACCAAAGTTAAATCAATTGAAAATGTTGTTCTTACAAGTAAAGAGAATAAGAAAATAAATAACAGCGAAAGCGAAATTAACGAATTAATGAAAGAGCTTGTTTCAGCTCACATTATCTAAAAAATTAACATTAAAAAAAAGGAAATTACCATGGAAACAAGAGAAAAAGTTATAGACATTATCGTAAATAAATTAGGTGTTGAACGTGAATCAGTAGTTGAAAGTGCAAGCTTCACAAATGACCTCGGCGCTGACTCTTTAGATACAGTTGAACTCATCATGGAATTTGAAAGAGAATTTGAAATCAATATTCCAGACAACCAAGCTGAAAAAATCTCTACAGTAGGCGAAGCTATCTCATTCGTCGAATCAGCTTTAAACAAATAAATAATAACATTTCTAAAACTTGAATCATGAACAACATATTAGTATTCTGTGAGGTAACAGAAGAGCAACATATAGCTGAGGTGAGTTTGGAGCTTTGCTCCAAAGCTCGCAAGCTCGCCGATAGGCTTAACTCTCGTCTCGATGCTATCGTCATAGGAAACGAGATTGAGAATATCGAAGGTCAACTATATCCATACGGTGTCGATTCTATATTTTATTTGAGCGATTCTCGATTATCGTTCTATCAGACCCTTCCTTTTTTTAGTACTTTGACAAAAATAATTAAAGAAGAGACACCGGATATAGTACTTTTCGGAGCTACATCAGTAGGCCGCGACTTAGCACCTCGCATCGCTTCTTACCTACGCTGCGGTTTAACAGCAGACTGCACCAGTCTCGAAATAGGCGACCATACCGATGCCAAGACAAAAACCGTCTATAAAGACATTTTATATCAAATCCGCCCAGCTTTCGGCGGCAACATCATCGCTACAATCGTTTCTCCTGAAACAAGGCCACAGATGGCTACCGTACGCGAAGGTGTCATGAAAAAAGAAATATACAACGAAAATCATAAAGGCGAAGTACACAATCTTAAAGCTGAAGACTATGTCAACGAAGGCGATTTCTGCATAGAAATTATTGAACGTCAGATTGAAGCCCAGAAAATCAACATCAAAGGCGCTCCTATCATCGTTGCCGGCGGTTATGGCATGGGGTCTAAGGAAAACTTCGCTTTGCTACACGAATTAGCCAACGCCATCGGCGGCGAAGTCGGCGCAACTCGCGCTGCCGTCGATGCTGGATTCACCGAAAACGAAAGACAGATAGGTCAGACCGGAATAACAGTCCGTCCTAAATTATATATAGCTTGCGGCATCTCAGGTGCCGTTCAACATCGTGCCGGCATGGACCAATCTTCAAAGATTATCTCCATCAATACCGACCCTAACGCTCCTATCAACGCAATAGCCGACTATACAATCATCGGTGACGTTATGGATGTTTTACCTAAAATGATTAAATCTATTAAAAATTAGGTGTTAGGAATTAGGGATTAGGAATTGAAAAAAATCCTCTTTCCTAATCCCTCATTACTAATTGAAAAAATATGAATTATGAATTTCTACAATGATAATAAAAGCTTAAAGTTTTATCTCTCACATCCTGTGATGGATAAGATTATCAAGTTGAAAGAACGCGACTTCGTAGATAGCGATAACGATATGATGGCTCCTGTCAATGTTGAAGATGCCATCGACAACTACGACAAAGTTCTTGAAATAGTAGGCGATTTAGCTGCTAACGTATTAGAGGCAAATGCCGAAAATGTTGACCACGAAGGTCCTCAAGTCCTCAACAACGAGATTGTATATGCTAAAGGCACACAGAAAAACCACGAAGTATTGCGCGATGCCGGTCTCTACGGAATGTCGTTGCCTCGTAAATACAAAGGCTTGAACTTCCCTTACGTTCCTTACGTCATGGCAGCAGAAATAGTGTCACGCGCTGACGCTGGCTTCGCCAACATCTGGGGACTTCAAGACTGCGCCGAAACAATCTATGAATTTGCTTCTGAAGAAATAAAAGAAAAATATTTACCTCTCATCAATGAGGGCATGACATGTTCAATGGCTCTCACAGAGCCAGACGCCGGTTCTGATCTCCAGTCAGTGAGACTAAAGGCGAGTTTCGATGATGAACACAACTGCTGGAGACTCAACGGTGTCAAACGTTTTATCACTAATGGCGATGCCGACATTCAACTCGTGCTCGCTCGTTCAGAAGAAGGCACAACAGACGGCCGCGGTCTCTCTTACTTCCTTTACGACAGAAGAGATAACGCAGTAACAGTAAGACGTATAGAAAACAAACTCGGCATCAAGGGTTCTCCTACGGCAGAATTAGTTTTCAACAACGCTCCTGCTCTCATCATCGGTGAACGCCGCATGGGACTCATAAAATATGTTATGTCATTGATGAACGGCGCTCGTCTCGGCGTTGGTGCTCAATCAGTAGGCCTCGCAGAAGCAGCTTATCACGAAGCTCTCGAATATGCAAAACAACGCGAACAATTCGGAAAAGCAATCATCAACTTCCCTCAAGTATATGAAATGCTCGGTTTGATGAGAGCTAAAATTGATGCCACTCGCACATTATTATATGAAACATCACGTTTCGTTGACTTATATAAAGCTTACGATTCTGTTAGCAAAGAAAGAAGCCTCACAGCAGAAGAACGTCAAGACATGAAATATTCTCAACGTCATGCCGACATGATGACTCCAATGCTCAAGCTCTTCGCAAGCGAATATGCAAATCAAATCGCTTACGATTGTATCCAAGTTCATGGCGGCTCAGGATTCATGAAAGAATATAAATGCGAACGCCTTTATAGAGATGCAAGAATATTAAGTATTTACGAAGGTACATCACAGTTGCAAGTCGTTGCTGCTATTCGTTTCATCGGAAACGGTTCATATCTCAAACGTATTGAAGAATATGAAGCAATGCCATTGGCAGAAGAATTGTTGCCACTTCGCCAACGCATCGTCAAGATGAAAGAAAACTATCTCAAAATAGTTGAAGCAGCAGATAAATTCGGAACATCATCAGAGACTTACGACTTCCTCGCACGCCGTATGGTAGAAGCAATGGGTCACCTTATCATGAGTCATCTCCTCCTTCAAGACGTTAACCGCAGTAAAGAGCTTGACAATACAGAAGCTCCTGAGTTCATGAATTCATGTAAAATAATGATTGCCTTAGGTGAGTCTGAAATTGCAAAAATCCTTACATTTGTAGAAAATTTTAAAGAAGAAGATTTACAAATGTACAAATAACAATGTGGAATTAGGAATGAGGAATTAGGCATGAATAAAAAACAACTCCTAATTCCTAACTCCTAACTTCTAATTAAATTAAAAAGTTATGAGATTATTATTAGAAAATAAAACAGCTGTCATCACAGGAGCAGCGAGAGGTATCGGCAAAGCTATCGCAAAACGTTTTGCAGAAGAAGGTTGCAACATCGCATTCACCGACTTAAACGAAGAAAGCATCAGAGCAACAGAAGCTGAATTACAAGCTTTAGGCGTAAAAGCTATCGGTTATATGTCAAATGCTGCTATCTTTGAAGACGTAGAAAACACTGTAAAACAAATACATCAAGACTTCGGAAGAATAGACGTTTTGGTTAACAATGCGGGCATCACACGCGACACTTTGATGATGAGAATGACAGAAAAACAATGGGACGATGTTATCACTGTCAACTTAAAATCAGCGTTCAACTTCATCCACGCTATCGTTCCTATCATGGCACGTCAACGTTGCGGCAGTATCATCAATATGGCTTCTGTAGTAGGCGTTTCAGGCAATGCCGGCCAAGCCAACTACGCCGCATCCAAGGCAGGTTTGATTGGTTTAGCTAAATCTATCGCTAAAGAAATGGGCTCACGCAATATCAGAGCTAACTGCATCGCTCCAGGTTTCATCATCACCGACATGACTAACCAAATCCCAGAAGAAGCAAGAGAAGAATGGATGAAGACTATTCCATTGAGAAGAGGCGGCACTCCAGAAGACGTTGCCGACACAGCATTGTTCTTGGCAAGTGATATGTCAAGATACGTCACAGGACAAACAATACACTGCTGCGGCGGAATGAATTGTTAAGAAATTTCCTTTTCATTTTATATTATTTTTATGAATCCCGAAATTCGGGATTCATTTTTTATATGAAAAAAGAGACGCCATCTGACATCTCTACTGAGCCACATGACGGACTCGAACCGTCGACCTACGCATTACGAATGCGTTGCTCTACCAACTGAGCTAAAATGGCTTCTTTTAACTATTGGCTGTTAGCTTTTGACCAACCGCCAATAGTTTTTATTTTTGCAAAGATACAATTTTTTCCTTTTCTAAAATTATTTTTGTGGTAATTGGAATGTATCTTTAAGTGTGACTGTTCTATTAAATATTATGTGTTCAGCAGTGCTTTCTTTATCAACAGTGAAGTAACCTATTCTTTGGAATTGGAAATGGTCGAGAGGTTTAGCGTCGGCGAGGAATTGTTCGACATAGCATTCTGTTCTAATTTCCAATGAGTTAGGATTGATTACTTGTTTCATTGCTTCGAGAGCCGAGCATTGTTGCTCCTCTTGAATAGCAGCTATTGCTTCGCGAGGATTAGCCTCTTTCCACAATCTGTCGTACATTCTAACTTCTGCCTTGATGCAATGGTCGCAGCTTACCCAGTGCAATGTGCCTTTAACCTTACGGTTAGCGCCAGACATACCACTCTTTGTTTCAGGATCATATTCTGCATAAACTTCAACTATATTACCTTCTTCATCTTTCTTGCAGCCTGTACATTTTACAATATAAGCATTTTTCAAACGTACTTCGTTGCCTGGTGTCATACGGAAATATTTCTTAGGAGCGTCTTCCATAAAGTCTTCACGTTCCATCCATAATTCACGGCTGAAGGTGATATTATGTGTTCCTGAATTTTCATCTTCTGGATTGTTGACAGCTTCCATTTCTTCTGACTGTCCTTCTGGATAATTGGTGATAATCAACTTAACAGGATTTACAACTGCTGATACACGTGTTGCTCTTGCGTTAAGATCTTCACGGATTGTACTTTCAAGAAGTGCGAAATCGTTGATAGCTTCGTATGTTGTATAACCAATCTTATCAATAAGTTTATGTATTGATTCTGGAGTATATCCACGACGACGGAAACCGCAGATAGTAGGCATTCGTGGGTCGTCCCAACCATTTACGAGACCTTCTTTAACAAGAATGAGAAGGTTACGCTTGCTCAACAATGTATAATTGAAATTCAATTTATTGAACTCATATTGACGTGGACGATGGTCGTCGAGGTCTTTTTGTTCTTTCAATTCATCGATGAAATAATCATACAAAGGACGGTGAACGACAAATTCGAGTGTACATAATGAGTGGGTAACGCCTTCAAAATAATCGCTTTCTCCATGTGCAAAGTCATACATAGGATATGCGTTCCATGTTGTTCCTGTGCGGTGATGAGGTGTTTTCACAACGCGATAGATAATAGGATCACGGAAGTGCATATTTGGATTCGCCATGTCAATCTTGGCGCGAAGCACCATCTTGCCTTCTTCTATCTCTCCATTGTTCATCTTTTGGAAAAGTTCCAATGATTCTTCAACAGGACGGTTACGATATGGGCTGTCGGTTCCTGGAACAGTTGGCGTTCCTTTTTGAGCAGCAATTTCTTCTGAACTTTGCTCGTCTATATATGCTTTACCTTCTTTTATCAAACGGATTGCAAAATCCCAAAGCTGTTGAAAATAATCTGATGCATAATATTCATTAGCCCATTTATAACCAAGCCATTGAATATCTTCTTTTATAGCATCTACATATTCTGTATCCTCTTTTGTTGGATTTGTATCATCAAAACGAAGATTACATACGCCATTATATTTTTCAGCAATGCCAAAGTCAAGGCAAATAGCTTTTGCATGACCAATATGAAGATAACCA
>JAGBVS010000041.1 GCA_017630195.1 Bacteroidales bacterium
TTCGTGTCTAACATTTTCTTTTACATAATTACAATAATCTTTGGTGCGTGCTGCGCTTTTATAACATGGCTATCTAAGATGTTTGGATGGACATATACCGAGGCTTGTGTTTATATCAATCTGTACTTGCAATATGCAGTGTTGTTGTTGTCAACATTGTCTGTTGTTTATGTCGCTGCAAAGAAGATGAGGCAAGGTTTTTCTAAACATAGATTGCTGGTGCTAATAATGAGTGTTGTTTATAATGTTCCGTTCGTGTGGTTTGGTTCATGGTTATATAACAGATACGGAAAAATCAATTGCGACGCAGCATTTCAACTCTGCAAAAACGACCTTTGGAAATTAGGTGAACATCTTGATTTGCCAACAAATATTCCTTGCTACAGCAAGGGCTGGACGGAATATTATGTGGTAAACATAATCGTTTTCATTGTCTTGTACTTGCTTGTGCTTTTTATAAATTGGAGTGTTAAAAAGTTAATTAAGAAATATGTTTAAACTCTAATATTTATATATGATTAAGAAGATTTTATTAAGGATGTTATTGATTATCGTAGCGATAATTCTTATCGGTCTTCTCATTCCTCAGAATTTGAAGATGCCTGTCGTGGGCGCTGATAACAACAGCTATAACCATGAGACTTTCTGGTACGAAGGATGGGGTAGTTCCATCGTTCATAAAGGAATTGACGTCTTTGCAAAGAAAGGGACAAGCGTCCATTCAGCTACAAAAGGAATCGTGCTTGCTACGGCTGAATATGGAAAAGGCGGCAAGTTCGTTTTAGTGCTCGGTCCGAAATGGAGAATTCATTATTACGCTCATTTAGATGAGATTCGTACAAAACGTTTTGCATTTGTCGGTCATGATACGGAGATTGGAACTGTCGGCAATACAGGAAACGCTGCTACAACTCCTGCGCATCTTCATTATGGAATCGGCACTTTGGTTCTGTATCCATGGAGAATAGATAGAGCTCCGCTTGGATGGCAGAAGATGTTTTATCTGAATCCGATAGATTATTTAAAGTATAAATGATGTGTTAGCAGCCCCTATGCGTTAGGGATTGGAGCGGCATCCTTTGCGAGCGGAGACGGATGTTGGAATCGGAGACGGATATTGGAGGCGGAGTCGGATGTTGGAAGCGAGGCAGTGTCGAAGCGAGCAAAGATATAGCGGAAAGCCCGACGGCGTAGCCGGAACGCCCAGAAGAAGACAACAAGTCAACAAGACTACAAGACAACAAGTTGATTTAATAAAAAAATATATCTACTTCAATCGTATATTTAACTATTAATTTTATCTTTGTGGATGAAAGAATAAATTTAAAACATCGACGATAATGAACAAGATAGTATTGATTACAGGCGCAACGAGCGGCATCGGTCTCGGCTGTGCAAGAAAATTTGCCGCTAATGGCGACCGTCTCATTCTCACTGGACGTAAAAAAGAACTTCTCGACGAGATCAGCAACGAACTCACAGCTAAAGGCACTCATGTTCTAACCTTGGTTTTCGACGTGCGCGACCGCGAAAAAGCTACTCAATGTATTGAAAATCTGCCTGCAGAATGGAAAGATATAGATGTTTTGGTTAACAACGCTGGTCTCGCTCTCGGACTCGAACCAGAATACGAAGGCTGCTACGACGACTGGGATACTATGGTGGATACTAATATAAAAGGTTTGCTTACAATGACTCGCCTCGTGGTTCCTGGCATGGTAAAACGCGACAGAGGACATGTCATCAACATCGGCTCGGTGGCTGGCGACGCAGCATACGCAAATGGTAATGTTTACTGCGCTACAAAAGCTGCTGTAAAAACCATTACAGACGGACTTCGCATCGACGTGGCTAACACTGCAATACGCGTCACAAACCTTAAACCAGGCTTGGTTGAAACTAACTTCAGCAACACTCGTTTCCACGGTGACACTGAACGCGCTGCAAATGTTTATAAAGGCATCAAACCTTTGACTGGCGACGACATTGCTGATGTGGCTGTCTATGCAGCTAATGCACCTGAACATGTACAAATTGCTGAGATTCTCGTTCTTGCAACTCATCAAGGTAGTGGAAGCGTCATAGTAAGACAAAATCAGTGATTTTAAAAATAACATAAATTAATGTCATATAAAATATAAAACTTAAACTCCTGATTTTATATTAGTTAAAGTGATATATTTTGTATGACATTATTTTTTTTGTTGTATAACTAAAAATTTAGTTGTGAATTTATAAAATAAAGTATATATTTGCATCGTTGATTAAAAAAATAAGTTTTATGGAAAATATAAAAGAACTCACAAAGGCAGAAGAACAAGTGATGCAGGTGCTCTGGAAAATAGAGCAAGGATTTGCGAATGAGATAATGGCTAACTTCCCGGAACCGAAACCAGCTTACAACACAGTGCTTACAATCGTTAGAATATTAGAGAAAAAAGGATTTGTGTCGCACGAAACATTCTGCAAGGCAAACAGATATTATCCTCTGATTTCAAAATCGGATTATTCACATAACTCGCTCAGCGGATTAGTGAAAAATTATTTTAACAATTCATACAGCGAATTGGTGTCGGCTTTCACACAGAAGGAGAGCTTCACGATAGAGCAATTGGAAGAACTTAAAAACATGATTGATAAAGCTTTAAAGAAATAACTATGGTAACGAACTTGATATTGACATTTGTAGCGACAATGGTTTTGTATTTCGCTTACAAACTATTATTCCGCAACAGCAACAGATTCCAGCTAAACAGAATCGTCTTGCTTACGATTTCCATTTTCGCTTTCGCGCTTCCTTTCATCAGAATAAACATTGAAGGACAGCAGTTTCAGGAAATGCCTTCATTTAAAGAGGAAATGGATGTGATATTCTACAGCGACGCGATGATAGAAGCTCCGGTTGAGACAAAAACATTGTCCATCACAGATATAATTTCATACATATATATAATAGGTGTGATTTTCTTCCTGATGAAATTCGTTTATAATATCTTTAAAATTTATAAGATTAAGGCAGGGAAGAAGATTGAGAAAATTGATAATGTTAATTTCATATATACAAATGAAAGTCACGTTCCTTTCTCATTCTTAAAAAACATTTACATTCCGAAAGACAATCTCGATGAAATGATTATAAAACACGAGATGAGTCATGTGAAGAATCACCATTCCGTTGATGTCATTCTTATGGAGATAATGATTGCTTTCCAATGGTTCAATCCTTTCATTAGAATGATTAAGAACGAGTTGAAGAGCAATCATGAATTCATTGCCGACAGCGAAGCGATTAAGAATGAAGACGAAAAATCGAACTATATGATGCTATTGTTACAGCAGTGCACGGCTTACGACTTTAGCACGATAGCTAATAATTTCAGTTTTTTATTAACCAAAAAAAGAATTAGTATGATTACGAAAAATCAGAAAGTAAAGGGTTCGGTAATCAAGGTGTTACTGACTCTTCCGGTATTTGCATTGTTGATTTTGCTTAACACACAATGTGATAACACAAAACCTAATGATGAGAAACAAAAAGCTGTTGAAGTCAAAGCTGATGAAAACGCTGGTCAACTCTTGGGAACTATTTTAGATAGATTCACAGAAAAACCTATTGCACTTGCAACGATTTTATTGGAAAAAGATGGCAAAGAACTCTATTACACTACTTCCGATAAAAATGGAAGATATGAGATAACAAAAATTAAAGCCGGTGCATATAATGTGAAAGTAAGTTGTGAAAGTTACGAAACAGTTACTATTAGAGATGTCAATATTCCTGTCAAGAAACTCACATTTCAAGACTTCTGGTTAAAAAATAAAGAAGCATCAGCAGCACCCTCACAGGAAGTCGTTGTAGGTCAAGACTCTATTTACAGAGTTGCTGAAGTGATGCCACAATATCCAGGCGGACCAAATGAGATGATGAAATACATGCAAGAAAACATTAAATATCCTCAATCAGCGAAAGCCAACAAGATTGAAGGAAGAGTATATGTTACTTTTGTCGTTGAGAAAGACGGCAGTATCACTAATGCGGCAGTCCTGAGAGGCATTGACAAAGAATGCGATGCAGAAGCATTAAGAGTCGTTTCCTCAATGCCAAAGTGGACACCAGGACAACACAAAGGTGAAGTTGTAAGAACACAATTCACAATTCCTATTTATTATAAGTTTAATTAAAGGAAAGGCTACTTTAGGGTAGCCTTTTTAGCCTTGTATGTGACATGAAGAAATCGTTGATATTATTAGCTTTTATGTCAATCATAGCAAATGTTAACGCTCAATGGTGGAAGCCGCAGCATCATTATTATGACACGGTGGAATATGTTGTGATGTATGAATTGACTTTCAGAGAAGACTCCGCGCATCTCGATTGTTATCGCACAGAAAACCATATGCTTTCAATTGGCAAAAAACGAGATGTGAGTTCGTTTAGAGGATATGGCACATATAGACATAATATGGAGTTAAAGAAAGCAGGAGATTCTGGGCTCACAGAAGAA
>JAGBVS010000042.1 GCA_017630195.1 Bacteroidales bacterium
GAACCTTCAGAAGTTGTTGATGAATCTGTTTCTGATGTAGTTTCATCAGTGAATTTGACTTTTGTATTTTCATCACCAGTATCTGTCCAGTCTTCCTGGCGGTCATAATTTTCCAGCGGATTATATTCAAGATTAAGTGCATTAATCCACTTTTCAAAAGTCCGGTAGTGTTTTTTTGACCATGTACCAACAGCAGCACGCATGAAAAATGGATCTGAATATAATGTTTCAAATTCGCCACATTCCAGGATGATATTATCAACACAATCATCTTTATCAATTCCAGTTGGAAGATTAAGAAGGTCAAAAACAGATTGATTATTTTTCTGAAGCCATGTTTCCTGGCCCATCAGTGTTATCTTTGCCAGTGACATTTGGATCCACCTCCCATCTGAGTCTGAATGTGATATCAAGTGCTGGATAAAGTTTCTTGATTTCTGCAATTGAAGCAAGAATACTTCTCTTCCATGTAAAAGCACGCGACTGACCATCTGCAACTTTTGACTGGCTTTCAAATTCTGTTTCGCGTTCCTTCTTCTGATATGGAACAGTTGGAATTCCAACTTCAGAATCAAAATCTGAAAGAATCGTGTGAAGATCCATAAGTTGATCAGATGTAAGATAAGCTTCTTTTGGATTATTGAATAGTGGCAAGTGCTGAAATGGTGATTCTTTTGTCACTGCATCATCCTGAAGCCTTGAATCATAAAAGACTGCTGGCTGTCCGCTGTTGACTTTATCCATGATCTTCTTTAAAGTCTGCACAGCTGCTTTTGTCTTTCCGCCTAAAATATAAGGTGTTTTGGAATTGATGATTGAAATGTTTATGGCATTATCAAGATTTGCAAGCATTTCTGCATATCGTTCTATCAGATCCCATATACCCATTTTATCAGGTGTAAGACAGCATAATGCACATTCTTTTCCTATTTCAAGATGCAGTGTTTTTGAAAGTGTAGGATTTGCAATGTTCGCATGTGTGTACTGATAATAGAAGTTGTAACCATCAAGAGAAGCTGGTGAAAAACACATCCCTATCTTTTCACCACCAACTTCTGTTCGTTCTGTCAAGTCCTGGATGGAAACAAAACCATTGCGCAGCATTACATAATACCAGAAATTTTCAATATCACCGCGCCAAAATTCCGGAAGTCCAAAAATAAGATTAGAAGAAGCACGCTGAAAGAGTGAGCGAACCCAGTAATCAAAAGCAACAGAATGATTTTTTACCTGAGAAGGTGTAAACGTTCCTTCTATTAAATTAATCTGATCATATGCAAGTGGTAAATACATTCTTCTTCTCCTTTAAAATAAAGGTGGGTAATAAATTACCCACCTATTATTTTATCAATCTTCCATGATATACAGAACAGCCTTTTCTGTGAAATCATTGAGTCCACCACGGGCCATTGTATACCAAGTATTTCTGAAACGCTTTCTTGCTTCAAGCTGTGTTGTGTTTGCATCATCCAGCTGGAAGTTTGTCATCATTGCATCGACATCATAAATGAGGCCGACAACATGATCAAGTGCAACTGCATTTCCGGTGATCTGTGTTCCAAGTCCGAAATCAGGAATTGAAGGAACAACAGAAATTGCTTCCGGATCGTTCTCATTCTGCCACCACAGCATGCCTTCATACTGTGTATTAAGATCCAAGTATTCAGGATTGAAGATCTCAGGAAGTACGTTTGCTTTAGCTTCAACAAACATAGGCTCATAGAGAATGACGCGCTGTCTATCTCTTGGTGTATGTCTTAGAAGTACATGCTCTTCTCCGTTGATCGTCTTAGAGTATCCAACATGGAAATTAACACTTGACTTCTGAAGCCTGAGTGAATCCAGCTTGAAGGTCTCAACAAAGAATGCCAAAAATTCTTTTCTGTAAGTGGTTTTAAGCTGTGCTGTTGTATAGCTTGTGCCATACTTAGCATTGAAATCAGCCGTAAGATTTCTAACAGTGCATCCTACATTTCTAAGATCATACATACCAGCAATGAAGTTCAAGAGAATAGCACGCCTATAAGCTGACTTTTCGCGCTTGATATCATTTGCATTTTCAGTAAGCGCACCAGCCCAAAACTGAAGGAAAGATGATTCATCCTGGAATGCGTTCTTGGCCTGATCTTTGTACCAGGTAATGCCATGATCCCATACCGATGAACCGCCAAAGTTCAGTTCAATAGGCACAACAGGACACTGTTCCCATTGAGATTTTGTAGACTGAGGAACACCATTTGAATCAGGATTTTCACCAGCTGTAAAGCCTGAAGCCAGGTTTGTGAAAAGCTGAGTATTGAATGATCCACTAGGCTTTGCTGCCTTGGTAAGATATGAGATCTTGCGCAGTCTGCTTGAATATACACCAGTATCAAGTGCATTCATAATAACAAGATCTTCATCAACAGGCCTGGCTGCAATCAGTGTTCGCAGCATTACCATTGAAATTGCATTATAAACATTTTCATATGCATTCTGCATAATGGTTTCACCAACAGAAACAAAGTTGTCTGTTGTTACCTGTGTAAGGTTTGGATCTCTTCCGGTAAGTTCTGCATTAATCAGATTAACAAGTGCGTGTGCATCACGCGGCGTAAGTGTACGAGCCATGATCATTTCCTCCTATTAAAACATGTTCGCAATTTCAAGTGCAATTTCTTCATCAGATTTTCTATCTTCAGGATCTTTTGCACCCTTCTTTGCATTATCGTGCTGCAGCTTTTCGCGCAGCTTCTTTTCTTTTTCATAAAGCTGTTTATAATCTATATCATCACCATCATCTTCTGAAGATCCTGAATCAGAATCATCATTCTGTTCATGCTTTTCTTCATGGCTTTTGTGGTTATCTTTATTTTCAGAATCATCGCCTGGATCATCATCTTCATCATCTGATGGTGAAAATGTTTCGACAAGATTTTTGATATCTGAAGTCTTATAACCTGAGCCGATAAGTGATAATATATCATCTTTATCAAATTTGTTCTCATCCAGTGCTGCAAGTTCAGCAATTTCTGTTGGCTTTATACCTTTTGAAGCAAGTTTTACAACGTCCTTAAAATTGAAATTCATGTTCCCAACCTCCAATATTTTTTAAATTTGGAAGCAGCTAATTGCCCATTATACAAACGCAACAACTTGGTACAACCAAAGAATGGTGTTGCTCGCTGCTTCCTATTAATATAGTAGAAAATGTGTTCGATTTTGTCAAATTATTC
>JAGBVS010000043.1 GCA_017630195.1 Bacteroidales bacterium
GCAAGATACCGATTGTCGGATTGTCGTCATGACCTTTCTTCAACTCGTCATACATTCTCACATACATATCCATCTGACCTACATCTTGATGAGTTAGTTTGCCTAACTTTAAATCAATTAAGACATAACATTTGATTATGCTATTATAAAATACCAAATCAACATAAAAATCCTCGTCATCAAATCTCATCCTTTTTTGACGAGCGACAAAACAAAAACCGTTTCCCAATTCCATCAGAAAATCTTGTAGGTTATTTATCAGGCTCTTTTCAATGTCGCTTTCTCTTAATGCTGGATAATCTTTCAAATTAAGAAATTCCAATATATAAGGATCTTTTATGAATTCCTCAGGAATTACCTTTTGTAGTTTTTCCTCAGCTTCCTCAATGACAATTTTTTTATCGTGACTAGCCAATAAACGATCGTAATATAAAGTAGAGATTTGTCGGTCCAATTGTCGTGTTGACCACATAGAGTTTGCAGCTTCATTCATATACCAGATGCGAGCATCTTCGTTTTCAATTTTTATTAAACTACGATAATGAGACCAACTCAATTCGGGACACAGTGCGGCCCGAATTTCAAAACACTTGTAAAATTGACACATTCTGCGAAGTCCTCTTTCGTCGAAACCTTTTCCGAATTCTTTTGTAAGACGTATTGAAATGTTTTTCAATATCTTTTTCCCATACTCGGCTCTTTCCCAATTAAGTTCATCTTCAACGATAACTTTCCCGATGTTCCAATAAGCCATCACCATTGTGAAATCAATTGCCCTATATGCTGTCTGACGAGATTCACGGATAATATTTTCAATCTTAATAGCAAGATTGATTTCCTTTTCATTAATGTATTGTAAATTCTTTTTCATTTTAATATAAATTTTGGTTATAAGGTCTACTTTCATATTAAACTCAATTCGTGACGCAGTGCGTCACAATTTGAAGTTTATTTCTTACAAAACTACAACCATCTCACTCTTTTGTCAAGCATTTGCAAAGGAAATATTTCGGTTTTAACAATTTTTAACATAAAATCATGGAAATATTAAGAAATGATGTTAAGGATTTTTAACCATTGAGCTTTTTGAAGTCAACAAGACTACAAGACTACAAGTTTTATGCGTTAGGGATTGGAGCGGCATCCTTTTGGAGCGAAGCGGAAAAAGATATAGCGGAAAGCCCGACGGCTTCGCCGGAACGCCCAGATAAAGACAAAAGTCTAATGGCTAACGGCTAAAGTTCAAAAAAAACATTACTAATACCTCATTTAAAAAAAACTTTAGTCTTTTGCCTTTAGTCTTTTGCCTTTTTTTTATCTTTGCATTCTTAGAAAAATTAATATAAATCACCATATCATGAACGAAAAATTAAAACAAAAAGACCTTCCTTATTTGGTAGCAGATATGAATCTCGTCGATTGGGGAAGAAAAGAAATAGAAGTATCAGAACATGAAATGCCAGGTTTGATGGCGCTTCGTAAGAAATATGGTACAGAGAAACCTCTCGCTGGCGCTCGTATCAGCGGTTCTTTGCACATGACAATTCAAACAGCAATCTTGATAGAGACTTTGGTCGAACTCGGCGCTGAAGTACGCTGGGCAAGCTGTAACATCTTCTCAACTCAAGACCATGCCGCAGCAGCTATAGTAGCAGCTGGTACACCAGTGTTCGCATGGAAAGGCGAGACCCTTGAAGACTACTGGTGGTGCACAATGAGAGCTCTCACATTCCCTGATGGCAAAGGCCCAGACCTCATCGTTGACGATGGCGGCGACGCTACTTTGTTAATACACAAAGGCTACGACTGCGAAAACGACCCATCTCTCATGGACGTAGAACCAAGCAACGCTGAAGAAGCAGCTCTTATGTCAGTAATCAAAGCTACTTACGCAGAAAATCCTAACCACTGGCACGAGGTAGTCGCTAACTGGAAAGGCGTTTCTGAAGAGACAACAACAGGCGTTCACCGTTTGTACCAAATGAAAGAACAAGGCAAGCTCCTCGTTCCTGCTATCAACGTTAACGACAGCGTTACAAAATCAAAATTCGATAATCTCTATGGCTGTCGCGAATCTCTCGCCGACGGTATCAAACGCGCTACCGACGTTATGCTCGCTGGTAAAGTCGTAGTCGTTCTCGGTTATGGCGATGTTGGTAAAGGCTGCGCTCACTCAATGCGCTCATACGGCGCAAGAGTCATCGTGACAGAAATCGACCCTATCTGCGCTCTCCAAGCAGCAATGGAAGGATTCGAAGTCACAACAGTGGAAGAAGCTGTTAAAGAAGGTAACGTATATGTGACATGTACTGGTAACCGCGACGTCATCACTCTCGAGACAATGCTCCAGATGAAAGACCAAGCTATCGTATGTAACATCGGTCACTTCGATAACGAAATACAAGTGTCAGCTTTGGAAAATCTTCCTGGCGTAAAGAAAGTCAACATCAAACCACAAGTTGACAAATATATTTTACCAAACGGAAATGCTATCTTTATCTTGGCAGAAGGCCGCTTGGTTAACTTGGGATGCGCTACAGGTCACGCAAGCTTCGTGATGAGTAACTCATTCACAAACCAGACATTGGCTCAGTTGGATTTGTGGAAGAACAGAGGCAACTATCCTGTTGATGTCTATTGCTTGCCAAAATACTTAGATGAAGAAGTAGCAAGATTACATCTCGAAAAGATTGGCGTTAAATTGACTAAGCTCACTCAGGAACAAGCCGACTATATTGGAGTTCCAGTTGATGGCCCATTCAAATCAGACATTTATAGATATTGATTAATAATAAACAGCATTGCGAATCGCAATGCTGTTTATTTGTTAAAGACTCTTAAAGTGTTTCCGTCATATTGGGTGTGATATTGAATCAGTGGATAACCATTATAACCTTCAGTGATTATTTGTCCGTCTAAAATGCTGTATTTTACATCTAAACAGGTGTCAACAACAAATGGAAAATCGACAATCAATCTTGAATATTCTCCACAATGATTCGGATCGTTAGGCGATTGTCGCTCGTAAGCCCTGAACTCATCCATAGAATAACGGTATATGATGATTCCACGACTTTGAGGAGGCGCAGAAACATACATCCAACCGCTAACGGTATTTAACTCATAATAGAATGTTGAATTAGGCTCAATGGAGAAATTGATGTATGCATCTGGAATGTTAGGATTGTATGGAGTGTCCTCACACGAGAACATGCTCAACAAAAATAATAATATGACAAAAATAATTTTCATAATTAGAAAACAAAAATACAACTTATTTGTTTAATCAATAAAAAATAATTGAAAGTATAACTTTTTAATTGATATTATCTATGCGTAAACGTTTATTAATGGTGACTTTATTGTTCTCCGCTTTGTCTTTTTTATCATGTTCTTCAAAGAAAGATGTGGCAATTCCTGAGGAAAATAGAGCAGAGGCTTTTGTAAATGACGAAACAATAGTTTCTGAAAATGCTGAAGTCGTTGTCCCTGATTCTGAAAAACAATCTTTGAAAAGCGATGGCATCTCGTATGAGGAATTGAAAAGAAGACATTATAATATGCAGTCGGATGCGACGAAAAAAATGATGAAAGAGAATGCCAAAAGAAGTAAGAGAGATACTCCGTTAAGAAAGAGATCGCTTTTCAATTTTGGCAATAATAAATCTTGTGGTGTGGTAAATGATGCTGTTATTAAGGATGGCGTAAGAGATGTGAAATGATGAATAGGAAAGCCATTTGTTATATTGTCATTTTATTTGTGTTGCTGATGTCTCATGCCGAGATGTCGGGACAAAATAACAGTTTGGCTTCTTATGTTCTTAATAAAGATATTTCAAATAATTACGTTTCAAATAGTTACCTCAGTTCAAATATTGTTACAGCCATCGCTCAGGATGAAAATGGTATGATGTGGTTTGGAACAAAACGCGGATTGAATTCATTCGATAGTTATAATTTTGAAGAATATGACAACGTCGATGGAATCATAAACGCAACTATCACTGACATCCAGCCATGTGGAGATAGCCTTTTTATAGCAACGGAAAAAGGTCTGTGCATCTACGATATGAAAAACAAATCGGTTACGAATTTTTTTGCTGAAACCGATTCCCTCGTCTTGCCTGATAATCACATTTTTCATATAACAAAACCAGTAAAAAATAAAATTACAATATGTGCCAAAAATGGAACATCAGTATATGATTTGACAACTAAAAAATTCTATATTCCTAAAATCAACAATTATTTCCCGGAATATGAGGTGCGTCATATCGAATATATTGAACATGACGACTCATGGTGGCTGGCTACATCTAACGGACTTGTCAGATACCAAAACGAAAATCAGTCAATACATCATTTCTATCATATTAAAGATGTAAATATGTCGTTGCCAGATAATAATCTGCGCTGTATGCATAAAGTTGAAGATGATAGAATATATATCGGGACAGCAAACGGATTGTGCCTACTTGATGTCAATGGCGAAACAATTGAAAGGATTGATTTGAATTCTTTGACATCTTATAAGTCAAACAAAATTGACATCTCTAAAATTATCTCTTTCAATAATGATGAAATTATGATAAGTACTTATACAGACGGATTGTATATTTATAATCATAAGAAAAATACAGCAACACATATTTCAAAATTTAATCGACGTAATGCTATTTCCGACAATTATGTCTTTGATGTCTTTAAAGATTCTAATGGCTCTGTCTGGATTGCGACATACGCAGGCTTGAATCGATTTGAAAATAATCTGGCTAATTTCTCAACGGTTAGTTTGTTCCAAAATGGTTATATCTTGTCGATTAACTATTTCTTGGAAATGAAAAATGACGATTTTCTCCTTGGAACAGAATCAGGCATAAAAATATTTAATATAAATGATGAATCCATAAAAGATTTTAAGACGTATTTCAATTCTAAAGAAGATTATTTTGAATCGCTTTATGTATATTGCTTGTATCTTGACGCAGATAGCTGTCTTTGGGTTGGAACTCGTAATGACGGATTGTTTATTTATGACATAAAATCGGATAAGGTGACTAATGTCGCTGACGAATATGGAATTCCTAACCTCACTCATGCTGTCGTACGTGGTATAGAGTGTGACAAATATGATAATATGTGGGTTGCGACAAATATAGGATTATGTCGCATTAGTCTGAAAGATAAATCATACGTGTTCTATAATACAGAAAAGAAAAATAAAAAGTCATTGCCCTACGATGATTTGTTCGATTTGATGCTCGTCGATGATGTACTATATGTCACAACAGGTGACGGGCTCGCTGTATATAGTTATGAAACAAATGACTTCACTCGTCATTATCTTCCCGATTCTTTGATGAAAGGCGGTGTGGTTAATAATAACGCTCTCTTTGATATTGTCGATGGTGGAAACGGACGCTATTATATAGGCTCCTATTCAAGTGGAATGTTAGCATTCAATCCTAAAACAAATACATTTACAACATCAAAAATAAATGATAACTCTGGAATTATGGTTTATGCTATTATTCCTGATGAAAACGGATTCCTGTGGGCAAGTACAAGTAAAGGTATTATAAAATATAACCTGACATCTAAATCTATAACAAGCTATGATAAAAGTGATGGATTGCAAGGCAACGAATTTATACCAAATGCCTTTTTAAGAAGTAGCAAAGGAGTGCTTTTCTTCGGCGGCTTCAGTGGATTCAATCACTTTAAACCTAAAGATATTCAGCTTGAAAAGAAAATCCCTAAAGTTATAGTGACAAAACTGCAAACTCAAAACGGAAAAAAATATCGCTATCTTAATCATGGTGATACCATCCATCTTAATCATAATGATAATTCGTTTGAAATAGATTTTGCGACACTTAATTTATTGAGAAAGAATATGGTGAAATATTCTTGTATGCTCGATAATTATGACAATGAGTGGACTTCGTACAATTCCGCCCATAGATATGCCGATTATAATAAACTTCGTCCCGGAACCTATACCTTTAAACTCAAAGCAGCAAATGAAGTGAACGTATGGACAGAGAAACCATTGGAGCTTACTATAATAATACATCCTGCATGGTATCAGAAAACAATGTTTAAATTAATGTTGTTTTTAGTTGCTTTATTAACAATATATATTATTGTAAAACAAAGAAGTAAGATTGTCTTGCAGAAGAGGGAACAAAGACGGAAAATCAATGAGCTTGAAATGCAAATGGCTCAGTTGAAGCAAAAGACATTGCAGCTTCAGATGAATCCTCATGTTATTTTTAACACATTAAATAGTATTCAGCAATATATCATCAATCATGATATAGATAAGGCTGTAAGCTATCTTTCAAGTTTTTCAAAACTCATGAGACGAATATTGAATAACTCGAATGAGCGATTCGTGCCATTGTCTGATGAAATGGAAGCTGTTAGATTATACCTTGAGTTAGAATCAATGCGTTTAGGAAATCGCTTTAGTTATGAAATAAATATTGACTCCAACTTGGATGCCGATGATATAGAAATAGCTCCTTTGATTATTCAGCCATTCGTAGAAAATGCTATCATTCACGGACTCGTGCCAAAGAAGGAAAACTGCATCTTGAAAATATCGTTGTCAAAGATAGCAGAAAACAAAATGTTATGTGTTATTGAAGATAATGGCGTTGGACGTAAATATTCTGAAAAGATAAAGCAAAAAACAGGCGCCCATAAATCGTATGGAATGAGCATAACACGAAGAAGATTGGAAATGTTAAGCAAAATCTCAAATGATGATTTCAGTGTGGATGTCGTTGACTTGCAAAATGACAAAGGTGAACCTTTAGGAACTCAAGTTAAAATAATAATAAGTTATCATGATTAATAATATAAGGTATATATGATAAGATGTGTTATTGTAGAAGACGAGGAAATGGCTCGTCAAGTTTTAAAATCGCTGCTCGCACAATATTGCCCTGATGTTATGATATGCGCAGAAGCCGATGATATTACATCCGGACAAGAAATGATAGAGGCATTTCGCCCTGATTTGGTATTCCTTGACATCGAAATGCCAGGAGGTAGCGGATTTAAATTGTTGAATAATATAAAAGATGTAGATTTTGAAGTGGTTTTTATAACAGCCTACGAACAATTCGCAATAAAGGCAATCAGACATGATGCGCTTGATTACCTTTTAAAACCAGTCGATCCAAAAGAATTGGTGGCTGCTGTTGAAAAAGTGAAAGATGCTAAATATAAAAAAACACTGAAAAGACAATACGACACTCTTCTGAAAAACATCGACCCTGAACAACTTGTTGTGAAGAAAATTAGTATATCAACCTCAGATAAAATACATCTGATTGAAGTGGATGATATAATCCGTTGTGAATCTGATAATTATTATACAATTATTTATTTTAAAGATGGAACAAGTCTTTTGGTAAGCAAGACTTTAAAAGAAATGGAACAGAAACTTGAAGAATATGATTTCGTTCGTACACATAAATCACATCTGGTTAATATGCGCTGTATCATGAATTTTATTAAAGATGAAATGATGGTGGTTATGACCGATGGCGTGAAAGTTCCTGTCTCAAAACGAAAAAAAGAGAAAATAGTAGAGGTTATAAATAATCTTTAAAGAAAATAACATCTATTTTACAAACAATTTGGGGATATTTATGAAATTACGTTAATAAATGGCTAAAACCACATGAAAATAAAAAATATTTTCACTAAAATTTATATTTAATGTGTTAAAAAACAATACTTTAATATATACTATATTGATGTGTTGAAAAATATTTTTTAGTAATTGAATTTTTTCTTTCTTTCGTTTAAAATTTTATCGTATCTTTGAACTCCTTTTAACGAACAAATTGAGTAGTATAACATAAAATTTCAAGGTATGTTAAGAAAATTACTATTTACCCTCTGCATCATGCTGACATCGTGGTCGTTAGCATATGCGCAAGTTGGACGACTCCAAGGTGTTGTTGTCGACAAAGACACTGGCGAACCAATTCCATTTGCAAACATTATTTTGGAAAATGGCGGTACCCAAGTTGGTGGTGCCAGTTCTGACTTTGATGGCAACTATGACATCAACCCGATCCCTCCGGGAACCTACGACTTGAAAGCAACTTTCGTTGGTTACAACACTTTCATCATGAAAGGTATTGTTATTCCAGCTAACAAGATTACTTTCCAAGACGTTAACATGAGCATGCAATCAGAAATGTTGGATGCTGTTGAGATTGTTGACTACAAGGTGCCTTTGATTTCAAAGGATAACACATCTGGTGGTGCTACAATTACTGCGGAAGAAATTGCTAAGATGCCTCAACGTTCAGCATCAGCTGTAGCAGCGAGCGTCGGTGGCGTTTTCTCAAGTGACGGTGAAGCAGGTAACATGCGTGGTGCCCGTGACGGCGCTACTTACTACGTTGACGGCGTACGTGTTATCGGTTCTGCAACTGTACCTCAATCTGCTATTGACCAAGTTGAAGTTCTCTTATCAGGTACTCCAGCTATGTATGGTGACGCTACAGGCGGTATCATCAACATGACAACTAAAGGTCCTTCAAGAACCTTTGGCGCTGGCGTTGAAATGGAAACTTCAGAATTATTGGACAGCTATGGACATAACAGAGTTGGTCTTAATGTTCAAGGTCCATTGATTAAAGGTAAAAATAGCGAAACTGCTTTGTTAGGTTTCTTCTTGTCAGGAGAATTTAACTACGATCGTGATGGTGCTCTTTCTGCTGTCGGTCATTACAGAGCTACTGACGAATGGTTAGAGTACATTCAAAACAATCCAATCCGTGTTTCCGGTTCAGGTCAAGGTACCTACCTCAACGGTGAATACACAAGAATGGGTTCTATGGAGTACATTAAAAACTCACAAAACACTTCAAACTGGAGTGCTAACATCGCAGGTAACATCAATGTTCGTACAACTGAAACAACTAACTTGACTTTCGGTGGTACATTTAACCTTAGTAAGTACAATTCTTATAGTAGAAGCAGCGCTTACTTCAACTCAGCTAAAAACGCTGTAGGAAAAGACCAAACATGGCGTGTTTACGGTCGTTTCACTCAAAGATTCCCTTCTCCACAAGAAAGTACATCTTTGATTAAGAATTTCTACTACAGTTTACAAGTTGACTATTCTCGCTATAATAGCGAATATGGTGATCCAGATCATTGGGACAATATTTGGGATTATGGTTATCTTGGTAAATATACCATCTACAAAACTCCTTCTTATGGTTTCGCTGACTCAACAATCACTGTTACAAATGCAGATGGCTCAACATCTTACTATAGCGGAGTATGGGCAACAACTTCTTGGGATTATGATACTTTAGTAGGCTTTGAAGCTTCAGACCGTAACCCATTGTTGTCAAGATATACAACATCCTACTATGATTTGTACACAGATCCACTCGGCCATTATCAAAACTTTACTGACCTTCAACTCGGTGGTGCTCTCTTGAATGGTGATTCTCCTTCAGCATTCTACGGACTCTACTCAGCTCCAGGTTCTGTTCAATCAAATTATGGATATGGCGAAGTTGATAAATTTAACGTTAACCTTGCTGGTGCTATGACTGTTGGTAACCACGAAATTAAATTAGGTTTCCAATATGAACAACGTAACAATAGAAGCTATGGTGTAAGCGGTTACAGAATGTGGTATTTGATGAGAAATCTTGCTAACTTCCATATCCAACAGTTAGACATCGCTAACCCAGAAGTTGTTAGCTATGACGGTTTCGTTGATACAATTCGTTATTACAGAAGATATGACGAATCATCACAATATCAATTCGACAAAAATCTCCGTGAAGCATTAGGCCTTAGCGTTGAAGGTTTAGATTGGATCAACATCGACTCTTATGATTTCAATGATAATACAATCCAATATTATGACAAAGACGGTGTTATGCATACTGCAACATTATCAAACGGTTTTGATATCAGTATGTTTACTCCAGATGAGTTGACACAAGATGGTACCTCATATGTTTCATACTATGGTTATGATTATCAAGGTAATAAGATTAAAGGACAACCAAGCTTTGAAGATTTCTTTACAGAAGTTGACGAAAACGGTAACTATACACGTCCAGTAGGTTCATTCAAACCTATTTACATGGCTGGTTATATCCAAGATAAATTCGCTTTCAAAGATCTTATCTTCAATATTGGTGTTCGTGTTGACCGTTTCGATGCTAACCAAAAAGTTTTGAAAGATCCTTATATCCTTTATGACTACAAAACAGTTGGTGATTTAGCTGACGCTAATGGTAACATCACACTTCAAAATGGTTCAGTTGTTGACGTTCCAGATAACATCGGTGATGACTTCGCAGTTTATGTAAATAAAATCGATGACATCTCATCAATCGTAGGTTACCGTAACGGTAATGTATGGTACGGTGAAGACGGTAAAGAACTTACTGACCCTACAACATTAGATAAAGGTAGCGGTATTTCACCATGGCTCGTTGACCCATCACAACGTAGAATCAACACAGCTTCATTTGAAGATTATGACCCACAATGGAGTGTAATGCCTCGTATTTCATTCTCATTCCCAATTTCTGACGAAGCATTGTTCTTTGCTCACTACGATGTTTTGACACAACGTCCAAATAATAACTTTACTAACATTTATAGTTACTATTACTTTGATCAAATCAGTGGTGCTATCGCTAACCCATCATTGAAACCATCACAAACAATTGACTATGAATTAGGTTTTACTCAAAAGTTAACTAACTCATCATCAATGACAATCACTGGTTACTATCGTGAGTTGCGTAATATGATTCAGTTGTATCGTTATACAGGTGCTTATCCTAAAGATTATACATCATTCAGCAACTTAGACTTTGGTACAGTTAAAGGTTTCACAGCATCATACGACTTACGTAGAACAGGTAATGTTCGTTTGCGTGCAAGTTATACTTTACAATTTACCAATGCAACTGGTGCAAGTACAACAACCATGTCTTCATTAATTGCAGCAGGTGTTCCTAACTTACGTTCTACATTCCCAATGCCATGGGACCGTCGTCATCAATTCAATATTGTTCTCGACTATCGTTTTGGTGAAGGAAAAGACTATAATGGACCTGTTACAAAACGTGAAAACAAGAAAAATATCCAATGGTTGGCTAACACAGGTGCTAGTTTGACAGTTAATGGTGGTTCAGGTACTCCATATACATCAGCTAAGAACATTTCATCACCTATTTCTCCATCTACAAATATTTTGAATGGTTCAATGTATGGTTCACGTCTTCCATGGTCATTCCGTTTTGACCTCCGTGTTGACAAAGACATCAACTTGAAACTCGGTAAAAAAGATGGTGAAAATGGTCGTGATGCTTATATGAATGTATATCTCCAAGTGTTGAATCTCTTGAATTCTAAAAATATCATGGGCGTTTATAATGCAACAGGTAACCCAGACGATGACGGTTATTTGACAGCCCCTGAATATCAACGTGAAATCCAAATTCAAAGAGACCCACAAGCATATACAGATTTATATAGCTTATATGTAAATTATGCTGGTCACTATTCACAACCACGTCAAATTAGATTTGGTGTAATCTTTAACTTCTAAACAGAAATAAAAAATTACTGAAAATATGAAGACTATTGTTCGTTTATTAATTGTTGCATTCCTTTTCATGAATGTAACAGAATTGAGAGCAGAGAAGGTCAAAATGAATGACTCTAAATCTCGTGCTATCAGAGGTACAACAGCTGGATGTTCTCCGTCTTCTACATTTGCTTGGTTGAATATCAACAATGCAAGAGTACGTGTTAATGCCGGTGGTGACATGTGGTGGGATTTACCTGGTGGAACAGGATCTAAATATTATATTCCTGCTAATGGTTCAGCTACATCATTGTATGCTGGTTCTCTTTGGATCGCTGGTCTCGACATTAACCAACAGTTGAAGTGTGCTGCTATCCGTTTCCGTCAAGTTGGTAACGACTTCTGGACAGGCCCTCTTACTATAGATGGTACTGCTTCAATTCTTCCAGAAACATGTATGGAATACGATAAAATGTACACTATCACACGTGCTGAAGTTGATGAATTCTTAGCAAATTGTGATCCGGAAACAGGTGATTTCAATCCTGCTGAAGGTTATGAAATCCCTACATCAATCGCAAATTGGCCAGCTCACGGTGACCCTTCAAAAGGTATGAGTAATTACTTAGCTCCATTCTTTGATAGAAATGGCGACGGTAAATATATACCTCAAGATGGTGATTATCCTTATTATGATATCGATAATGAACTTTGTCATAGCCAAGTTCCTACAATGGACGAATCTGTAGAAGGTTCTATTGAAGGTTCTATCTTAGCTGACCAAGTTATCAAAGGTGACCAAACTATTTGGTGGGTTTTCAACGATAAAGGTAATGCTCACACAGAAACAGGTGGTTCTGCTATCGGTATGGAAATTAGAGCTCAAGCTTTTGCTTTCGCTACTAATGATGAAATCAACAACATGACTTTCTATAGTTATGAAATTATCAACCGTTCAACTTATACCTTAACAAATACTTACTTCTCACCTTGGACTGACGTTGACCTTGGTTATTCAAGAGATGACTTTGTCGGTTGTGATGTGAGCCGTGGTTTAGGTTATGGTTATAATGGTTCTAACATTGACGGTAATGGTGAACCTGAATCATACGGTGCTAATCCTCCTGCAGTAGGTGTTGACTTCTTCCAAGGTCCATATTTGGATCCAGACGGAATCGACAATCCTAAATATAATCCTACAACAGGTGAAAACTGTGATGAAAGTATTAATGGTGTTAACTTCGGTAATGGTATTGTTGACGATGAACGTTTCGGTATGCGCCGTTTCGTTTATCACGATAATGATGCTACTGACCACGGTGACCCTGACAAAGCTTCAGAATATTATAACTACCTTAGAGGTATTTGGAAAAATGGTGACAAAATGCATTTCGGTGGTAATGCTTTCCCTGGTTCACCAGGTGTAACAGAAGTTCCTTGTGACTTCATGTTCCCATACGATTCTGACCCTTGTGATTGGGGTACAGGTGGTTTACCAACAGGTTTCCCTGGTTATTGGAGTGAAGAAACTGGTAATAACGGTTCTCCAAATAACCCTGCTGACCGTCGTTTCATGCAATCAGCTGGTCCTTTCACATTGAAACCAGGTGCTGTTAACTATATTACTTTCGGTGTGCCATGGGCTCGTTCATCAGCTGGTACAGCTTGGGCTTCAGTAGAATTATTACGCCGTGTTGACGATAAATGTCAATCAATGTTTGACAACTGCTTTGACGTTCTCGATGGTCCTGATGCTCCAGACCTCACATTCCGTGAACTTGACAAGAAACTCATCGTTTATATTTCTAACTCAGAAAATTCAAACAACTACGGTGAATCTTATACAGAAGTTGACCCACAAATATGCGGTCCTCTTGCTACTGACTCAACATTACGTAACGACTCAACATATCGTTTCGAAGGTTATGTTATATATCAATTAGCTAATAAAGAAGTTAGTGTTGAAGATCTTAACGACATCTCAAAAGCTCGTATCGTTTATCAATGCGACGTTAAGAACGATGTATCAAGAATCATTAACTATATCTATGATGATCAGTTACAAGCTTCTGTACCTACACTAATGGTTGAAGGTAATGACGAAGGTATTAAAAATACATTTGTTATCACTCAAGACGAATTTACAACAACAGGTGACGTAAATTTGGTTAACCATAAGACATATTATTATATGGCAATTTCTTATGCTTATAATAATTATCAAGATTATGAAATCGATCCTAACAACCCAGTTGCATTGTACGGTCAAAAGACTCCATACCTTGCAGGTCGTAAGAATATCAAATTGTACTCAGCAGTTCCTCACAAAACTGTAAATGGTACAGTGATAAATTCTAATTATGGCGACAAACCACAAATCACACGTTGGGTAGGTCTTGGTAATGGTGGTAATCAACTTGAACTTACAGATGAAACTGTAAATGAAATCTTAAGCAAACAACCAGCAAGCGAAACTAATGTGTTTGGTAGTCCAGACTATCCAATAGCATATCACCCAACTTATAAAGCTGGTTATGGTCCTATCGATGTTAAGATTATCGACCCATTGAATGTTGTATCAACAGAATATGCTATTTGGTTTGAAGATTTCAAACATAAGTATATCAAAAATGTTACTGGTGATGTTATTGTATTAGGTGATTCAACAGAAAAACAAATTTTCAGATGGAAACTTAAAGATTTAAATACAGGCGAAGTATTTGAATCAGATACAACATCAGATTTCCAATCAGAAAATATTTTCCTTGAAAGAGGTATTTCTGTTACAGTATATCAACCATGGAATGTCGGACCACTCCAAGTTGGTACTCACTTCAATTCTTCATCTAACTCATACGACGCTGTATGGCGTACACTTGCACCAAATAATGGTCTTATCACAACTTCAGTTACATATGCCGACTCTTCAAATAGATGGTTAAGCGGTATCAGAGATGATGATAATATTCCTTCATCACCAATCAACTGGATTCGTTCAGGTAACTATGGTAACCAAGATGATGCAAGTGAAAACGACTATAGTGTTGCTTCAACATCTACAGGTGTATCAAAACCATATGACCCATCAGAAGATTATGAAAATATTGCTGATGGTACATGGGCTCCAATGATTTTAACAACTCCTTATATTAGCAATGTTCCAGGTCCTCTTCACAAAACTAACTGTAGAGTTGACTCACTCTTCAGAAGATTAGGTTCTATTGACATCGTTTTAACTGCTGATAAATCAAAATGGACTCGTTGTGCTGTAATCGAAATGTGTGGTGATAAGAATTTATCTGAAGGCAATGCTCCATCATTCACATTACGTAGAGCTCCATCAGTTGATAAAGAAGGCAAACCATGTACAGATATGGAAATGGAAGCAAGTACTGATCCAAATGCTGCTAACTATATCTCTTCAAGAGGTATGAGCTGGTTCCCAGGTTATGCTATCGATGTCGAAACTGGTGCACGTCTCAACATGTGCTTCTCAGAAGATTCATTCTATCCTGATTTGAACGGCCGCGATATGTTATTCAACCCACCAGCATTGAAAGAAACAACAGTATTGTCAGCTCCATTAGCACAGCTTTCAGACCCAGTATTGTTCGATGCAGTAGATGCAACTCCAGTATTTGGTGGTAAACACTTTGTATATGTATTCCCAATGAATGACGCTGGTGAACAAGGTACATTAATGTACAAATCACCTGCTTATGATGCTGGTGCATACATCTGCAATACATTGAAGGAAATAGAAACATTAGCTTCAGCACACCAAAAAGTTCACTACATTAAGTTCTGGGGTCAACCATTATGGGTTGGTATGCCAATGGCTGTAGAAGGAAGAGAATGGTTACAAGAAGGTAATCCTGTTAAAATTTCTGTACGTGTTGCAACTCCATACAGATCTGGCTATAGCGATATGCCACTTGAACAAGTAACAGATGAGTTATATGATACAGAAGAACATAATGGTTACCAACCATATTATACATTCTCAACAAACGGTTGTGCACCAACACTCAAAGATCTTGAAAAAGGCGAAAGCGATCTTAATATGATTACCGTAGTACCTAACCCATACTATGCATTCTCAACATATGAAGATAACGCTCTTACACATAATGTAAAGATTGCTAACGTTCCAGATAAGTGCGTTGTGACAATCTATACAGTAAATGGTGCTAAGATTCGTCAATTCAAGAAAGACTCAAATGTTACATCAATCGATTGGGATTTGACTAACCATGCTAATACACCTATTGCTTCAGGTTTCTATATCATCCATGTTAGAGACCTCGTAAATGGTGGTGAAAAGACAGTTAAATTCTATTGTGCAATGCGTCAAGTTGACTTAAATACATTCTAATTATTATGCGAACAAAATTAAAAAGTACGATCATGAAAAAGTTATTTAAATCCATCGTTATAGTAAGCTTGACAATCTTAGTATTAGGATTAAGCAATACAGCATTCGCAGGTAATAAGGATAGAACAGGTCAAGCTGGTGCAACAGAATTGTTAATTAACCCATGGGCTTCATCAGCTGGTTGGGGTAATGCAGGTATGTCATCAATTCACGGTGTAGAAGCTATGTGGAGTAACGTTGCAGGTATTACTGGAACAAACTCTATAGATTTGAACTTCTCATACACAAATTGGTTAAAAGGTTCAGACGTTAATGCTTACTCATTCGGTTTCCTCGCAAGAGTTTCTGAATCAGTTGTAGCTGGTCTCTACGTTATGTCATTCAACCCAGGTGAAATCTACAGAACTACAGAAGAATCTCCTGATATGACATTAGGTACTTTCAAACCAAATTTGATGAATATTAACGTAGCAGTTGCTAAATCATTCTCAAATAGTATTCATGCAGGTTTCGTTTTGAAAATCATAAGCGAATCAATTTCTGATATGGTTGGTACTGGTTTCGCTCTCGATGCTGGTATCCAATATGTAACAGGTATTACAGACAATATTCACTTTGGTATCACATTGAAGAACATTGGTACAACAATGAAATTCGGCGGTGACGGTATCTCATTCAAAGCAAATCCAGATTCATTCTGGGGATCTGAACTTACAGTTATCCACCGTGCTGACCAATTTGAATTGCCAACACAATTGAATATTGCTGCTGCATACGATTTCAATTTCACAAATGGATCACGCCTCACAGCTGCTGGTAACTTCTCTTCAAACTCTTTCTCAAAAGACCAAGTAACATTAGGTCTTGAAGGAGCTTTCAAAGATTACTTGATCCTTCGTGCTGGTTACACAATTGAAAACGGTATCTGGAAAGATATTGAATTAGATGACTGCACAAACGTAAACAATGGCTTGTCAATGGGTGCTTCAGTACAAGCTCCTCTTAGTGAAAATATGAAAGTCTCTGTTGACTATTCATACCAACACACACACCATTGGAACGGTACTCACACTATAGGCGCAAGAATTATTTTCTAAAGATTGACCTATATAATAAAATAATTCGTATCTTTGCATACGATTAAACAAAAGGGCCCTTATTTCGGTAAGGGTCTCTTTTTTCTTTTTTGTTTATTAAATTTAAATAACATATTATGGCTGAATTTGAATATTTTACACAGGCTGGACTTCAGAAATTAAGAGACGAATTGGATCGTCTTATTCTCGAGGAACGTCCAAAAGTCGTTCAGGCAATTGCTGAAGCTCGTGATAAGGGAGATCTTTCAGAAAATGCCGAATATGATGCTGCTAAAGAAGCTCAACAACATCTTGAAATGAAGATTGTTGAATTGCAACAATTAATCATGAGTGCTCGTGTACTTGATGAATCAAAAATGGATACATCTAAGGCTTTGCTTCTCTCAACAGTAAAAATTAAGAACTTGAAGACTAATGCCGTCATGGCTTATACTCTCGTTCCTGAAAAAGAAGCTGACCTTAAAAATCATAAAATATCCGTTACTTCTCCAATCGCTAAAGGTCTTCTTGGAAAATCTGTTGGTGATCAGGTTGAAATACAAGTTCCTGCAGGAAAGGTTATGTTCGAAATCATTGAAATAACACGATAACATTATGGCAACTATTTTTTCAAGAATAATTAACGGTGAAATACCTTGCTATAAAATAGCTGAAAACGAAAAATTCTTCGCTTTCCTCGATATCAATCCATTGATGAAAGGTCATACACTTGTTATTCCTAAAAAAGAAGTAGATTATATTTTCGACATTGAAGATAATGATCTCGGAGAAATGATGATATTTGCTAAGCAAATAGCAAGTAAAATCAAGGATGTTATTCCTTGTGTTAAAGTCGGTGTAGCGGTGATTGGTCTCGAAGTGCCTCATGCTCACATCCACCTCGTCCCTATGCAAAAAGAAGGTGATTTGGACTTTAAGCGCGCTAAACTACAACTCTCACAAGAAGAATTCTTAGAGATACAAAAACAATTAGCGTTTTAATACAAAACTCATAAAATAAGAAACTCAAAAACTCAGAAAATTCGATTTTTAATTCTGGGTTTTTGAGTTTTTTTATGCTTAAAAATTGAATCCTGCACTTAATTTTAAAGTGAAATTATCAGAAACCTTGTCAAATGAATAAGGCCCATAACGGTAAAAGATTCCTAATCCTAATTTATTAAACATTGTCTTGATAATACTATCAATGACTATTCCGCTTTCGTAATATCCCTTACTTAAATCTTTTAAATCATAGTTGTTCTCATTGCTTAATTTGCCCCATGCAATGTTGGTGACTAAGATTAGTTCAGGATGGAAATTCTTAAAATCTATTAACAGATTTCTGAAGTTATGCGAGAAAAATAATGCAGCGAATCTGTCACAGAAAAACTCCTCTGGTCGCATCGTATTGAAATTGTCTGTGCTGTATAATTCGAATTTTCCTTTGTTGCTTCCAAAAATGTTGAATAAATCTGTAATAGGAGCGACTCCGCTGATATATCCTAATTGTGCAGTCATTGTAGTGGTGCCGACATATCGTGTATCTTTGCTTCCTTTAAATTGTAATTCCGCTTTGTCGAAATTGTATGGACTTCCAAATATATCTTTTAAGTTTTTCTGATATGAAACCCAGATGACTGGATTTGGAATGCCTTCTGTTCTTAACTTGTTTCCATCTCTTGCAAACTTCTCATTGAAAGCTATCCTCAATACAAAATCCAAAGTGCTTAATCTGTATGTGGTAGTCTCTTCCCAATTAAAAGGTGTTTTGTCGGCGACTTCAAAGTTGACGAATCCTTTGATGTATTTGTTAAAATATGTTGAATAATTGGCAGAAATACTATTGTTCAATGATGTCGCATTAACATAAAAGAGTTTGTAGTCTGATGGGTCGAAGATGTTAGTCTTGCTTTCGAAACCATAATCTCCTAATCTCTCGAATTTATGTTCGGCGGAAAACTTCAGTTTCATGTCTTTTGAACCTAATAAATTAATGTCCAAATTGCCTCCGTAATTGAATTCTTTTGCCTTAAACCAATAGTTTCCGTATCCGCCTAAGGAAACAATTTTAGATACTTTCTCGTTGGTGTTTAACCCTAATCCGAGCATAAAACCGTTGCCGATGTTATAATCAATGATATTGTCGAAATTAAGATTAATGAAACCAATAGGTATTTCATTATCCATTAATGAATTTATATATTCGAAGACATTGTCAAAGTTGAAGTTTATTTCTTTAAATGCGTTTTCTATATATTTGTAAGTCGCTTCCAATCGTTCTTCATCGAGTTTTTCATAACGATAATATTTTATTACATCATCATGGTTTTCCACATTTTCGCTGACCGAATAATCGCTCATGTCGAAAATATTCTTGTCTATTTCTTTGTTTATTTCTATTTCGCTGATATAACTCTTTCCGATGCCGCATAAGATTCCGTCGGTGTTAGCATCGACGGCTCCTTCTAAAACGATTTTCATGTTGGTGTTAAGTTGCTTTGGGAACCATGCGCCATCAACTTTTTCATATAATTGTTGAATGTCGATGCTAAAAATATCCTGTTTGTTAGGTTCCGCTTTAATATTCTGAATCGCCCAATTGTCGGAGTTGATTGTCATCGTTCCTCTCAAGGAATTGAAAGTCGTGTTTTTGTAAGGCGCAAATGCGATGGTGAAAATACTGTCATTTTCTTCTGTTTTATAAGCCGATTCAAGATAGAATATATATTTATTGTGACTTCCTTTGCTTATAGGATTGACATATTTTTTATTGTTTATCGTGACTAAGTCTTCTTGAAAACCAATGCTTTGGATATTTTCTATAAGATAAACTCCGTTAGAATTGTTTAGTCCGGATACCTTTTTGGCAAGAATAATCTTTTTGTTTTTATTTGGTTTTTGATAATATTGTTCCGAGACGGTCTCCATCACCATGAGGTCGTTGTTTCTAAATTCCTGACGTAGTTCATCGTTAGGAGAGAGGTTGCTCGTGTCAACGGTGAAAATCATATTGTCGTACATCTTATAATGATAAGAGTCGAGACTCTTCGGATTGTTGGAATCTCTATATTTAAAGACACTGTCGATGATACGGTTGGCAGGATTTTTTGTTCCGTCAATCACGATTTCCGACAATTCGATGTTTTGTGGTTTTAGTCTTACTGAAATATTATTTTCACCTTCAATGATGTCAACTTTCTTTTTCTCATAACCGACAAAAGAGAATGTGAGGCTTTTTATTCCCTCTTTGCTTTTAATGGTGAAATTGCCATCGATGTCGGATGTAGTGCCGAGAGTTCCGTTTTCATTGACGACAATATTCACGAAAGCCAATTTCTCTTTAGAAGCCTCATCCGTCACGGTGCCACTGATGAAATTCTGACCGCTAATTTCCAGAAATAATAATGACAGTAATATTAATACAATGAATCTTCTCATACTTTTATTTTATAATGTCAACAGCCTTTAGTCCTTAGTCTTTAGCCTTTAGTCATCAATTTCTCATTATTCTTATGTCTTTCTTTATCTCGATTTGTCTTTTTATCTAAATTTTTTTTGAGGGCTTCAGTTAGGTTAACACCTGTCTGATTGGCGAGGCAGATAAGCACGAATAAGACATCGGCCATTTCATCGGCGAGATTATGTTGCTTGTCAGATTCTTTGAACGATTGTTCGCCGTATTTTCTTGCTATTATTCTTGCTAATTCTCCGACTTCCTCAGTGAGCAGAGCCATGTTTGTCAGTTCATTAAAATAACGCACACCGATTGTGTTAATCCATTCGTCAACTATTTTTTGAGCTTCTTCTATTGTCATGATATATATTTTTCACAAAGTTAAAAAAATCAGAAATTCAATATCTAATAAAGCCAGAAAAAAACTTACATTTGCAAAAAAAATATTAAGACGTGGAAAATACTTTTACTTTAGTAGCAAAGACATTACCAGGATTTGAACAACTCTTGGCAGAAGAATTAGCTGCATTAGGAGCAGAGAATATTAATATATTATATCGTGCTGTAAGTTTCGATGCCGACAAGGCTTTGATGTACAAAGCGAATTATTGTCTTCGTACCGCATTGCGTATTTTAAAACCGATTCATACTTTCGTGGCTCGTAACGAGTTAATGTTATATAAGAAGATTTTTGAAATCAAATGGCACGAGATTTTCGGCATTGAAGAGACATTTGCCATTGATGCCGTTGTAAGTGGAAATTATTTCACGCATTCACAATATGCAGCGCTTAAAGTTAAAGACGCCATCGCTGATGAGTTTAGACAGAAATATGGTGCACGTCCTTCTGTTGACACAGAGAATCCAGATTTGAGAATCAATATTCATATAGATAACGAAAAGGTTACACTTTCTTTTGACAGTTCCGGCGACTCTTTGCACAAGAGAGGCTATCGTAAAGCTGTCGATAAGGCTCCTATGAACGAGGTGCTTGCAGCAGGTCTTATCAAGATGACGGGCTGGAAAGGCGACAAGAATTTCGTCGATTGCATGTGCGGCTCTGCTACTATTCCAATTGAAGCAGCGATGTTAGCCATGAATATTCCGGCAGGTTATTTCAGAGAAAATTACGGTTTCATGAAATGGCACGACTTCGATGAAAAATTATGGAAAAAAATCAGACAGGCAGCCGATGACGAAATATGCGACTGTGATTATGAAATCATGGCTTCCGACCATTCAGCGAAAGCCGTACAGATTGCCAAATCTAACATCCAAGGCGCACACTTGTCGCACGACATCACCCTTCTTCAACAAGATATGTTCGAGATGACTCCGCCGGAAGCTCCGGGTATCTTGCTCATCAACCCTCCTTATGGCGAACGTCTCGAAGAAAAAGACATTGTAAATCTTTATAAGAACATCGGCAACACTTTGAAACGTAACTTCAAAGGTTATGAAGCTTGGGTTATAAGCAGCAATATAGAAGTTTTGAAACTCATAGGATTGAAACCATCAAAGAAGATAGAGGTTTATAACGGCTCCTTGGATTGTCGTTTCTATAAGTTCGAAATCTTTGAAGGCTCTTATAAAGATATGAAAACTAGAAAAACTGAAAAAAAAGATTAATTTAGGTTCGCAGATTTAAGTTCTGATAGAGTTTCTTCTACGAATTTATATGTGCCTCTGTGCCATTGATGACCGCATGAATAGAATACAACAAAGTCACTGTTTAAGATACTTTCAAGAGCATTGATTTCTTGTTTATTGTATTCATGCTTGTCAAAACCTTTGTAAACGGTCGAGTTATAGTACCATATTTCTATGTCCTCGAATAATTCCCTTATATTGAAACGTCTTTCTAATTCCCATATGAAGGAGTCACCTATAAATAAAACTTTGGGTTTTCTTGAGGATTCGTCATGTTCGATATTTATGTCGAATATGTAATCGTGGTTTTTGTTTTTTATGTGGCACATAAGATTCAAAATACCTTCGTCGTAAGTCCATTTTTTGTTGCCTTTAATAGGTTCTCCGTATTTTATTTTAGGAATGCCGAAGTCGTTCAGTGCGTTCATAAATCTGAATAAGGAGTCGAAACCATATACTGCGGAGAAATCCCAGTGTGTGTCAATCGTTGGAAATATCTGAATGTCAATAGTGTCGCGCATTGATTTATACCATTTTGTCATTTCTATATTAGGGAATCCTTCTTCGTTTAATCGTTTGTCATAATATTCAAAAACATTGATACACTTTCTAAGAGTGTCTTTGGGAAGATATTCGGGATAAACGAAAGCTTTGTCAGGAGCCATGAATGACAAAAATTCGATATTGTGTTTTTTTAATATTTCTCTTAGTTCACACATCATGCTGATGTTTTTCTCGTAATTTTCAATTGCTTCATCTTCACTGTCAAACCATTTATATAATTCTTTTCCATAATATTCATCTACGCCAGCCCAATAATAAAACCAGTTACCTTTTCCATGAGCAAAACTGTTGTTGTAAGTTTTTTTGTAGAAAGTCCATAAGTATTGATTATACAATCTTATTGCAGGTTCTCTAAACCCCATGTTTTCGGAAATGTAATTTTCTAATGAAATCTGGTATTTTCCTTTTTTTAAAGAATCTGTTGAAAAGGCAGGAAATTCCGTTTTTGTAGTAACGCCTCTTAAAGCTTTTACTTTAAATAATTTAGTATGTTCTTGTATCATTGGTAAAAATAAGAATACCAACAGAATGCCGAATAATATTGTGCAAGATTTGTTTTTCATCAGAATCTGAAATAAATGAATGGACTGAAGCCTGTTGCGTTAAGAGCACCTAAGCAGAAAATGAAACCTAATATTGATAATACGAAAGCAGTGATATGTTGTTTTGTATTATATTCTGTGAAATAAACTTTCTCCTGCCATCTCAGACCGAATTTGCTGAGTGTGATGAATGAGAAGCAAGCAGCGATAATCATCGTGGTGTAGAAGTGAGGGTTGTCGGAGAAGTGGAATGCAGTGAAGTCGAAGGCGAACAGACGTTTGATGAAGAGCCAAGAGAGGTCTATTCTTTCGATGCGGAAGAAGCAGCGTGTCAGGACTATTATCGCGAATGTTATTATTACAGAAGGTAACCTTCCTAATTTGTTGAGCCATCTGACGAGGAAGAGTTTGTCGGCGCAGATGAAGATGCCTTGCAATGCTCCGTAGATTACGAAGTTCCATGCGGCGCCATGCCATAATCCTGAGATTAGGAAACAGAACCATAAGTTGAAATATTTTCTTGCTTCTGTCTTGACTCGGCTTCCGCCCAATGGAAAATATAAATAGTTTTTGATGAAGACGCTGAATGTCTGATGCCATCTGCGCCAAAATTCTGAGATAGAAGTCGAGACGTAAGGGTTGTCGAAGTTCTCAGGGAAACGGAATCCCAACATTCTGCCGAGACCAATGGCCATGTCGGAATAACCGGCGAAGTCGAAATATATCTGGAAGGTGAAAGCGAGGATGACAATCCAGGCTGTCGTTGAGTCTAAGGAAGCTATTTTGTTTGTGATATCTTGAAGCTGTCCCGATGTCAGTATGTCATAATTGGAAGGCCCTAATATTTTGTCAACCTGAAATCCTATGACATCGGCTATCAATATCTTCTTGGAGAGACCCAAGACGAAACGGTAGAAGCCATGAAGTCTGTCGCTCATCAACGATTCACGTTCTCTTATTTGGTCGGCTATGTCGCAATAACGTATTATAGGACCGGCTACTAATTGAGGAAACATGGTGATGTAGAGCATATAATCGGAGAGTTTCTTCATCGGCTCATTGATGCCTCTATAGGTGTCTAAGGTGTATGTCACGCTTTGGAATGAGAAGAAAGAAATGCCTATAGGGAGCAGTATCTTCATCCATTCGACAGGTTCTTTTCCGAAGAGACCTGCGATGAAGTTGAAGTTCTGCATAGTGAAGTTGCCATATTTATAAAAGAACAGAAGTCCGAAGCTGATGAAGATGGAAATTCCGCATAGTATCTTTTTAGTGAGAGGCTTTTCTGATTTATGCATATATCTCACTAAATAGAAGTTGGCGATGTTGGAGACGATGAGTTGAATCACAAACTCAGGAGCGCCGTATGCATAAAATATCAACGATGCCAAGAGCAGTGTGTAGTTGCGTAGTTTCCTCGGTGTGATGAAATAAATAGCGAGGAATATCGGCAAGAAATAAAGTAAAAAGACGTTGCTACTGAATACCATGGTTTGTTGTTTATTTTTCTTCTGTTAGAAAAATATTGCAGATTTCTTTGATGCTGTCCTGTATAGGAGTGAATTTGAAGTCGAGTTCTTCTATGATTTTTTTTGAAGAATAAGAGTATTTTCTTGTCGCTGTCCTTGCTGTCTCCTTGGTGATGAGAGGCTTTTTGCCTTGAAGTTTGCCTATGAGCCAGAAGATGCGCCATGCTATTTCGCTGAGTGATTTTCCCACTTTGATGTAGGGAGCTTTTACGTTAAAGTTTTCAGCCATGAGGTTGAAGAGTCTTTCGTATGAGATAAGAGCTCCGTTGAGGCAGTAGCGTTGTCCGAATTTTTCGTTTTCCATCAGTGCTATCATGGCGCGTGCCACGTCTTTCACATCGACGAAGCCGTTGATGCCGGTGGTGTAGAACGGGAAACCTTTGGCTATGGTGGTGAACAACTCGCAGCTGCTTGAGTCCCAGCGACCTGCTCCTAATATGAGAGAAGGATTGACTATGGTGGCGTTGAGCCCTTCTGCAATTCCGCGCCATACTTCCATCTCCGCTTCATGTTTGGAGATGGCATAGATACTATTGTTCTTCGACTGCGACCACGGCGAATTTTCATCGATAGGCTCGCCTTCGAGGGAACGTCCTAAGGCAGCGATTGAGCTGACGTGACAGAATTTCTTAACTCCGCAGTGTAAGGCGGCATTGACCATGTTGGTCGTTCCTCCTACGTTGACGGTCATGAGACTCTTCTTGTCGTTAGGGTTGAAGGAGACGACGGCAGCACAGTGATAAACTTCATCAACATCTTTCATCGCATCTTCGAGAATGTCGTAGTCGGTGACGTCGCCATATACGAATTCTATGTTGTCGGGAATTTCGTTGAAACCGTATCGTTTTAACACTCTGTTTAATAACGATAAATCACTGTTCTTGCGACATAATAGTTTAATGGTTGACAAAGCTTTTTGCCTTTCGTCTTTTGCCTTTTGTCTTTTAATCAACTCCGCAACCAAATGAGAGCCTACCAATCCTGTACAGCCTGTGATGAAAATCATGATTTATGTGTTTTGAGCCTTAAAACTTGAATTTTTAACTTGTTAAAATTGAAATTATTTTTGTGCAAATATACGAATTTAGAATGATGGTAAAAACTCGCAATTGAAATCTCATAACTTATTACTCGTATTTCATTGCTAATAAATGTAATTTTACATAAGTTATTATGTTGTTATTCGTTTATTTTTTCTATTTTTGCGAATCGTATTTAATATTTAAATTTAACAATTATGAAAAAAATTTATTTTGCAACAATGTTGTTGTGTTTATTTCTTGTCGGATGTAAACCAGAAGTGGAATTTCCGACAGTCGTTACTAAAGAAGTATCAGATGTTACTGCTAATTCGGCTAAAATAGTTTCAAGCGTAGAAGCTGATGGCGGCGCAGAAGTTACATCTCGAGGCGTTTGCTGGAGTGTATCTTCAAATCCTACGATTGATGGCGATAAGACTAATGACGGAAATGGTGTTGGAACATTTATTTCAGAACTTCAAGAATTGATGTCTGATACAACATATTATGTTAGAGCGTATGCAATAAATGAAGCTGGAGTTTCTTACGGAGAAGAAAAGAGTTTTACAACTTTGGCTGAAGATAATGGAAACGATGACGGAAACGATGACGGAAATGATGACGGAAACGATGATGGAAACGGAGACGGAAACGATGACGGAAACGATGACGGAAATGATGACGGAAACGGAGATGGAAACGATGACGGAAACGGAGACGGAAATGATGACGGAAACGGAGATGGAAACGATGACGGAAATGATGACGGAAACGGAGACGGAAACGATGATGGAAACGATGACGGAAACGATGACGGAAACGGAGATGGAAACGATGACGGAAACGGAGATGATGGTGTTTTTGAAGATAAAGTTATAACTGTAAACGGTGTGTCTTTTACAATGAAGGCTGTTAATGGTGGTGATTTTTATATGGGTGCACAAAAAGATGATCCAAACGCTCCTAATTATGATGAAGAGGCGTGGAGTAGAGAAGCTCCTGTGCATCAAGTGACACTTTCAAATTATTATATCGGTGTGACAGAAGTGACTCAAGAACTTTGGAAAGCTGTCATGGGCTACAACCCAAGTCATTTTGAAGGCGATCAAAGACCGGTTGAACAAGTCACATGGTATAATGCTAAGGAATTTATAAACAAATTAAACCAAATGACAGGCATGAATTTTAGATTGCCTACAGAAGCTGAGTGGGAATTTGCAGCAAAAGGCGGCAACGACTCCCAAGGTTACAAATATAGCGGCAGCGACAATATTAATGAAGTGGCTTGGTATTCTGGCGACGACAAGAAAACACACGATGTGATGACAAAAAAACCTAACGAGTTAGGAATTTATGACATGTGTGGTAATATAATGGAATGGTGTAATGACATATTCGGCGATTACAGCAGTGAGCCACAAATAGATCCAACAGGAGCAACATCTGGTTCCGACTATATTATTCGTGGAGGTTGCTGCCTTAGTGCAGAAGAATATTGCAGAATGACAATTCGCAGTTTCCTGAGTCCTGGTGGAACAAGCTACGGCATAGGTTTCCGTTTGGCTTTGAGCTTATAATAAACGATATTCAATTTTTTTGTGTTTTGAGGATTTGACTTTATAAGATTTAAAAAAAACTGTATCTTTGCACTGAAAGTAAAAATATCATAAAATATAATGCTATGAAAAATTTCGTAGAAGAATTATACTGGCGTGGCATGCTCCACAGCATGACTCCAGGTACTGAAGAACAACTTAAAAAAGAAATGACAACGGCTTATCTCGGTATCGACCCAACAGCCGATTCTCTTCATATAGGTCACCTTTGCGGTATTATGATGCTTCGCCATTTCCAACATGCAGGTCATAAACCTCTTGCACTTCTCGGAGGCGCAACAGGTATGATTGGCGACCCATCAGGAAAATCAGCAGAACGTGTGTTGCTTAATGATGAGATATTAAATCATAATCAAAATTGTATCAAGAAACAGCTCGCTAAATTCTTGGACTTTGAAAGCGACGCTCCTAACAGAGCTGAACTCGTTAACAACTACGACTGGATGAAAAATTATTCTTTCCTTAACTTCATCCGCGACATCGGTAAACATATCACTGTTAACTATATGATGGCAAAGGATAGCGTAAAGAAACGCTTCAGCGGCGAAGGCGAAGGTATGTCATTCACTGAGTTTAGCTACCAACTCGTCCAAGGTTACGACTTCTTGTACTTATATCAAAATAAAAACTGTAAACTCCAACTCGGCGGTTCTGACCAATGGGGTAACATCACAACAGGTACAGAATTGATTCGCCGTAAACTCGGTTCAGAGGAAACAGCTTACGCTCTTACATGCCCTCTCATCACTAAGGCTGACGGCGGTAAGTTCGGCAAGACTGAAAAAGGCAATATCTGGCTCGACCCTGCTAAGACATCTCCATACGCATTCTATCAGTTCTGGATGAATTGCTCAGACGATGACGCAGCTAAATACATCAAGATATTCACTTTGTTAAGCAAAGAAGAAATCGACGCTCTCATCGAACGTCATGAAGCTGAACCTCATCTCCGTGAACTTCAACGTACACTCGCTCGTGAAATCACTACAATGGTTCACTCAAAAGAAGATTTCGAAATGGCTGAAGAAGCATCTCAAATACTCTTCGGAAAAGGAACTTCAGAAGCTCTCCATAAATTTGACGAAGCAACATTGTTGAGCATACTCGAAGGCGTTCCTCAAGCTAAGATAACTAAATCTTCATTAGAAGCAGGCATGCCAATCGTTGAATTCCTTACACAGACAGAAGTGTTCTCATCAAAAGGTGAAGCTCGTAAAATGTTACAAGGCAACGGCGTCTCTGTTAATAAAGAAAAAGTCGCTGAATCAGATATGATTAATAAAGAATGTTTGCTTAACGACAAATATATACTTGTTCAAAAAGGAAAGAAAAACTATTATCTTATCATAGCTGAATAAAAGATGGAGACATTCTTTCTTATTTTGATTCCGGCAATAGTTCTTATGGCGATAGTTTTCGTCGCAATAGGAATCAAGATGTTCGTGAAAAAAGACGGACAATTTGAACGTAAATGCGCCCATTCCTTAGACCCGGATGCAAAATGTACTTGCGGCGGTAAAGGAGACGGTAGCTGCAAAAAAAATAAAGAACATAATCATTAAAATATCAAGAGAGACATCATTTAAGGTGTCTCTCTTTTTTGTTGTAAAATGTGCCCAAAACGATTTGTTTATAAACTCCTTTAGAATACATTGAAAACACTAATTGTATTTTGAATATTTCTACTAATATAAGTTAATTTTTTTTATTATTTTAATTTATATTATGGAAATAATACATATATTTGCGGCATGAAAGGGTTAGTATTATTTTATATGGTAAATATAAGTTGTTTGTTCTTGTTGTCAAGAATAGATTTAGATTTTACCCCCCCCGTTTGTGGTTTAACCAATTGCTAATCAGTATATTCTATTTTAAAGGCAACACGTGTTATACGTTGTGTAGCATCCTTTTTCATGTATTTGTCTCGAGCATTAATTCTATTTGCTTAATAAATGCTAATAGATTCAAAAATTTATTATTTGAATTATATCTAAAATTTAAATCATTTTTTTATTTATTAATCAGAGGCGATGTGCTCGATGCTGTATAACTGAGTGAGAAAATTATGAAAAAGTTATTTTACGTAATGATGCTTTTAGCAATGGTTTGTGTTATGCCATCATGTAAACCAGAACCAGAACCAGATCCGATTCCAGAACCAAAAACATGTGATGTTACTTTCTGGACAGACGATGACGACTGTATTGATCAAATTGAAGTTAATTTGTGGGCTTATGATTATGATTACGATGTTTATCGTTACATAACAAAGTACTATGGTTCAACTCCAGATTGTGGCGATACTGGCTGTGCTAATTTCTATGATGTAAAAGAAGGTGACTACTACTATTGGGCAGAAAACGATTACTATGAATGGGAAGGCGATTTGAGAGTTGAATCATCATGCCATACAATTAAACTCTATGTCTCTAAAGCAAGAGCAAAAGCTAATACCGCTGAATCAAATGGTAATAAATTGGAACCAGCAGAAATGAATTTCGATATGAATTATATTTTGAATAACTAATATTGAAGTCATTGTTTATTGACAAAACTGTCTAATAATATAGTTAGACAGTTTTTCTTTTTTATTATCAAAAAATCCCTGAAAAATATTTGCTTTGTAAATATAAGTTTATAAATTTGTAAAAAAAAATTATATGGCTATGAAAAAGTTTGTTTATTACTTCAGTATGTTAGTTTTATTGTTTTTAACGTCTTGTGCTTCATCAAAAAAAATGACATCTACTATAAAGCAATATGATGTCGAAACAATGGGCGTTGGCGTTGATGGAACTTATCTTATCAAGGTGACAGATTATTTCAAAACTACTGATGAAAGTGTATATCTCGATGGCTTGAAAAGAGACGCTATTCATTCTGTTATTTATCAGGGAATACCAGCAGGCAATGGCTCTGTTAATCAGCCCGCTCTCTTGAATAATGACACTGGCCTCGAGGGAAGCGAAGAGGCTTTAAATGTCTTCTTCGAACAAAAACAATATCTCAACTTTATCAATAATGTTGTTAACAGCTCGAAGAATATCGTAAAAATTCAAGGTTCAAAAGATTACAAAATAAGCGTGACTTTATCTGTGAATAAAGATGCTCTTAGAAAATATCTAATCGATAATAATATTATCAAACCGTTAAACTTCTTGTTTTAAAAATAAATTATTATGAAAAAACTTTTGTCACTTATATTAATATGTATATTCACACTTCCTGTTTTTGCTCAGGATACCATAGTGAAACATTCTTTGAGTAAAGGAATGAAAACTGCTAATATGAACACTGTCTATCATCGTAGTTCTTGGCATAATATCTTGATTTACCATGACGACCAGAAGTATGCAGAAGAAATTCTGACAACTTATTACAACCGTCCTACTTCGGAAAAATTTAATGACCATTCTTTACCAATTGATGTCGTTACTACAAAAGGTAAGAAATATACTAAATTCAAAAAGATAGATAAATACATTATGAATAATAATATCGCTAACGACCTCGTTGCTAAGTGGTTCAATAGAAACGACTCTACGGGCTATTGCGATATGGAACTTATCTATCGAAGAGGTATTGAAGGCGCATCTACCGAAAATGTTGAAATGTCGGATTATGTCAAAAGAGGTAAGGCAATCTTGATGGATTCAGGAACCGACCTCATAGGAAATACTTTCGTCTTGGCTCACGATATCGTATATATCGACAAGGGCGAACGTAATAAAAACGTTGCAGAAGGAATTAGTTTGTTCGGCGATATTCTTAAAATTGCAGGTGAGGTGATGGCTTCTTCGACTGGTGATAACGACTTTTTGGAGTTGGGAAATAGCGTCGATGAACTGTCGAAGACAACAGCCGACATCGTTGATGACTTTGAAGGATTCCGCGTGAAAATACAAACTCACCTTTATAAATTGAATTGGCAAGATAGCGACAACGAATACTTCTATGAAAATTATTATCTCGATGAAAATTATTATGATGCTGCTAAACATCAGGCTTGGCAAAATGCAAACTATACCTTGACTTACATTGGAACTCAAGAAGCAATATGCGGACAAACTGTCTTGAAAGATGTTTATGATTTATCACAGCTCATTAAAATTGTCCTTTATCGCACAATGGACGAAAGCATCGTGAAACTTCAGAAAAACTATGAAGAATTTAGAATAAAAGAACCTATCTATGAAATTGATGAAGAAAATGGTTATGTCATCGCTAAGATTGGTTTGAAAGAAGGTGTCAACGAAAATTCAAAGTACGAAGTGCTCGAAAGAATTGAGACTGAGGATGGAACGACAAAATATAAGAAAGTGGGAGAGATAAAGCCTGTTAAAGATAAGATATGGGATAACAGATATATGGCTTTTGAAGATGGTGCTCCTAACTCAGAACTTAACGGAACAACGTTTAAAATCACTAATGGAAAAAAACTTTATCCTGGTTTGTTGATAAGGGAAATTAAATTCTAAAATGAAAAAAATAATCTATGTTATTTTGTTATGCTGCTTTTTGACAAATTGTAAAAATGTTGAAAAGCAGCATTTTATTGGAACTACGCAAGGTTCTTATTATGCAATAACTTATTATGATGAACAGAATCGTGACTTCAGTCGTGAGTTCGATTCTATCTTTAAAGAAATAGAAAATACGCTCTCTTTATGGGACGAAAATTCTATCATAAGAAGGGTGAATCGTAACGACACTTCTGTTGTTTTGAATAAAATCTTTATCGATAACTTCAATTATGCGATGAGAGCAGCTAAACTCTCTGACGGCTACTTTGACCCAACAATTGGACCTCTCGTCCAGGCTTGGGGATTTCATTTTAAAGAAGGAATGGAGATGACTCCAGAAATTGTCGATTCTCTCAAACAACTCGTCGATTATCGTAAGATTAAAATTGAAAACGGTAAAGTCATAAAAGAAAATCCTAATATGACATTGGATTTCAACGCTGTGGCTCAAGGCTACACCACTGATATGATTAGCGATTTCCTTCTTTCTAAAAATGTTAATAATTTTTTAGTCGATGTGGGCGGCGAGATTCTCGCAAGAGGATGCAAACCTAATGGCGAACTCTGGAAGGTGGGAATAGAAAAACCTGCCGAGAACAAAGACTCTGAGAGAATAGTACAGGAAATCGTTGAGTTGGATAACAGAAGTATCGTAACTTCTGGCAATTACAGAAAATATGTGGAACGTGGCGGCAAACGCTATTCTCACAGTTTGAATCCTAAAACAGGCTATCCTGCTGAAAACAGACTGCTGAGCGCGACGATTATTGCTGACAACACAGCCTGGGCGGACTGTCTCGCCTCGATTTGTATGGTGGTGGGATTGGAAAAAGCAATAGAAATCGTTAGTCCAATTCCAAGTATTGGCATTGAGGCGTATTTTATTTATTTAGATGAAAAAGGAGAAGTGAAGACATCTAAATATGGTGAATATGGCGTTTGGGTGGAGGAATTTCCACATTTCATGTTTTAAAAACAATTCTTATAATTTTTCGTTATAATTATGCATTATGCACTATGAATTATGAATTGAAAAAGTGTTATTTTTGAAAAACAAACAACAATGAATAATAAAGTCAACAGACAACGGACAGCGGACAACAGATATTGGCTAAAATCTTTAGTCTTTATCCTTTTGTCTTTAGCCATGATAACTTCTGCTAACGCACAGCAGCTTCAATCTTATTCCGATAAAAACTATAACGAAAAGGTTCAGACCGTTCTTTTACACCCTACTTTGGATTCTCTTGCCAAACCCGTCATTCATCTCAATGATATGATGGGACAATTGCATCTTCAGTTTGATGTTTTTGCTAATGATGCTCCTTACATGTATTATAAATTTGTCCATTGCAATAATGATTGGACACAACAATCTGATATCCAACAAGTGGAATATCTTGAAGGTTTTGAATCAGATGATATAGAAAATTATTCTTTCTCTCTTAACACAATGGTCGATTATGTGCATTTTGACCTTGTTTTTCCAACCGAAAATATGATTCCTAAAATATCCGGTAATTATCTCCTAATTGTTTATGAAGATGAACTCACACCTGAAAATATTTATTTCACCCGCCGTTTTATGATTGTTGATGATAAGGCTACTTTCAATATCAATATTCCCCGTTATCCTTTCGACCTTAGTTTAGGAACCAACAACCAGCAACTTGAGATGACTGTCTCTTATCCTGATTTGTTTAATTCTTTAGCATCGCAATATTCTAATGTCACGATTCAACAGAACGGACGATGGGATAATGCCGTGATGGGACTGAAACCGACATACGTCTATCCTGATTATCTTTCATACGAAAATAATGTCAAAACGGTCTTTAACTCAGGAAATCAATTTCGTAGATTTAACACGAGCAATCTGAATAATCGTCCAGAGCAGACAAAAGATGTTGAAATAGCAAGAGATTATTATATTGTTGAATTGTATCCTAATCAGAAACGTAATACGCAAGCTTACATCACCGACCATGATTTGTTCGGCGGAAAGATTATTTATCTTGAACGTGATGACAGAGTTGCTGCAACTGAGGCTGATTATGTCTTGGTGGAATTTTTCTTGGAATGGGAACCTGTTATGACAACGCAAGATGTGTATATCATGGGAGCTATAACAGATTGGAGTTTCGATGAAAATAATAAAATGACATACGATTATGAACGTAAGGGTTATGCTCTTAATCTTTTGTTGAAGCAAGGCTATTACGACTATATTTATGCCGTGAAAGAAAGAGGCGAGGAGAGAGCTGATGTTACTCCAATAGCAGGTAATTTCTGGGAAACAATGAATGAATATACTGTTTATTTATATCTCTTCGACCCGACTCAGAATTATGATCAATTGATAGGTGTGAAAACTATTTTATCTCATTAATTTAATATGTCAGAAGAGAGAATTACATTATTTGCGGAAATATTGTTGCCTTTGCCAATTCCTGGCGCATACACATATCGCATCCCGTTTGAACTTAATGAAAAGGTGAAGGTGGGACAACGTGCTGTTGTTCAATTCGGAAAGATAAAGATAATGTCGGGCTTGATAATCTCTCTTTCTAAAAACGTGCCTGATTGCACAAATATAAAATATATTATAGATATTCTTGATGATGAACCTGTCATCAATCAGAATCAACTGAAACTTTGGAACTGGATTTCGTCTTATTATCTTTGTTATTTGGGAGAAGTCATGCAGGCAGCGCTGCCTTCTGCCCTGAAGTTGTCGAGTGAGTCGAAGATTTCTCTCGATGATGATTATAAACTCGATAGCGAAAATCTTAGCGACAATGAATTTCTTATCGTAGAAGCTCTTCAGATTCAACCGCAACTTACAATAACAGAGGTTAGTAAAATTATCGGCTATAAAAAAGTCATGCCGATAATAAAAACGATGATAGAGAAAAAAATCATCGTGATGCAAGAAGAGCTTCAGCAAAAATATAAGGCAAAATATGAACGCTATGTGAGATTGTCAAACACATATCGTGATGATGCTGCCATGCATGAACTGATGGATAGTCTCTCTAAAAGAGCATATAAACAACTTGAAATGCTCATGGCTTTCTTTGTCTTAGGAGGCTCTGCCGATAATGATGTGCTTGTTTCTGAACTGATGAAAAAAGCTAACGCGTCAAGCTCTATCATGTCGGCGATGGTTGAAAAAGGCATATTTGAAAGCTACCAGAAAAGAGTTAGCCGTTTGAAGGAATACAAAGCCTTGACAAGCGTTGATACTATACAATTTACTGAAAAACAACAAGAAGCCTTTGATGATATTCATAAGGGCTTTGATGAAGAAAAACCAGTCTTGTTACATGGTGTTACAGCCAGCGGCAAGACAGAGATTTATATAAAACTTATTCAGGAAGCTATTGATGAAGGAAAACAAGTGCTTTATCTATTGCCTGAGATAGCTCTGACGGAGCAGATTATCAATAGATTAAAGAAATATTTCGGTGATAAGGTTGGTGTTTATCATTCTCGATATGATAATAATGAACGTGTTGAGATATGGCAACAGGTAATGAATTTTAGGAGTTCAGGAGTTCAGGAGTTCAGAAATTCTGGGAAGGTTGGACAAGGTTCAAAGTATCAGATTATCATTGGTTCGCGTTCGGCTATCTTTTTACCTTTTAATGATGTGGGACTTATTATTGTTGATGAGGAACATGATGGTTCATTCAAACAAATAGACCCGGCGCCTCGTTATTCGGCTCGCGACCTCGCTGTCGTAATGTCAAAAATGTTCAACGCTCGCCTCGTTCTTGGCTCTGCAACTCCGTCTTTTGAATCATATTTCAACGCAAAACAAAATAAATATCATTTGGTTACTATAACAGAACGTTATGGTGGCGTCGAAATGCCGGAAATAATAGTCGATGACATGAGAATTGAAACTCGTCGCAAGACAATGCAAGCTAACTTCGGCAAGGTCTTGATCGATACCATGAATAAGACGCTCGAAGAGAAAAATCAGGTCATCTTGTTCCAGAATCGCCGTGGCTTCTCATTGAGGATAGAATGCGACCATTGCAATTATATACCTCAATGTATAAATTGTGACGTGAGCCTTACATATCATAAAAATCAGAATATTCTTAAATGTCATTATTGCGGTTATACTTCTAACGTGCCTGCTGAATGTCCGTCATGCAGAAGCACGGATTTGAAAATGCATGGATATGGAACAGAAAGAATTGAAGATGATTTGAAAATCGTCTTTCCTGAAGCAAATAGCGCACGTCTCGACCTCGATACAACAAGAACCAAAAATAGTTACCAATATATTCTTGAACAGTTCCAAAATAAAGAAACTGATATTCTCGTCGGTACGCAGATGGTTACAAAAGGCCTCGACTTCGATTCGGTCAAGACGGTTGGAATACTTAATGCCGATAATATGCTTACTTTCCCTGATTTCAGGGCTTACGAAAGAAGTTTCCAGTTGATGGAGCAGGTGAGTGGCAGAGCCGGACGTAAAGGCGATAAAGGTAAGGTTATAATACAGACATTCCAACCGCAGCATCAGGTGATTCAGAATGTCATGAGCCACGATTACGTGAGATTTTATGAAGAACAAATGCCGGTGCGACGACAGTTCAATTATCCACCATATTCACGGCTTATTTTGATAAGACTGAAAGATGTCGATAGCATGAAGCTAAATAAGGCTGCCGATGAATTGGCGAGAGCATTCCGTTATGCTTTTAAAGATAATGTGTTAGGACCTGAATATCCTATTGTATCAAGAGTGAAGAATCTTTATATTAAGCAAATGATAATAAAAATAAACAAGGATTTATATTCTAACAAGGTAAAGGATTTTATTAAAGGGACTATTGAGAATTTTAAACATAATAATGAGTTCAAATCTGTTAAAATACAAATTGACGTTGACCCTATATGATTACTTCCCTTTACTGAATTTCATAATATAATAGTATAAAAAAAGAGCGATCGTTAGACCGCTCTTTTTTTGAAATTATATTTCAGTGTTTATTATTTAACAACAACTTTTGATGTGTGGTTGTATCCGTTAGCTGATACTGTGCAGAAGTAAACACCGCTGTTGAGGTCGTTGATTGAAACACCGTTTTCACCTGTTGTTAAGTTTGCGTTAACAACTTTAACTGTTTGACCAGCTAAGTTTGTGAAAGTAACTGTAGCTTCTGTATCCATTGCTGAGCTTACGAAGATATAGTCTGTAGCTGGGTTTGGATATACGTTGTAAACTGCGTCCATTGGGATAACTTCGTCAACGCTTACAGGAATGAATTCTGAAGAGATTTTGAATACGTAGCAGATGTTATCTTCTGGGTTTGATTGGCTAGCGCCTGAACCCCATGCTAAACCTTGTACGCCGTCTGTTGTGTATGAGAACCAGAATTCACCAACTCTTGTTACGCTTGGAGCTGCGTTAACGAACATTGATTCGTCAACCATGTGCATGAAGTCTTCCATAACGTGTTCAACAGCAACATGCCAACCTTCTTCGTTAGCAGCTTTGTATGATAAAACTGTTGATCTGCAGTATGCTTCATTGTTGAGGTCACGTTCTGTGTCGATTGTTGAGTAAGCTAAAGCTAAGTTGCCTGCTGGGTCAACTGAGAGAGCTGGGAAACCTGAGCATGAGCCGTAGAATTGATAGATGTAGTCATCGTTTTTGTAAATAGCTTCGTTGTTCATATCAGCGATGTTGCTGTAGAATGGTAACCAACCGCAGAAGTTAACTGAGTCCATTGAGTGAAGAACATAACCTTCATTTTCTGGATCTGGAGCCCATAATTTCAAGTTTGTTAAAGCGTCTCTTGTATCATTCCAGTAAGCGATACCGTCAGCTGTTCTACCATAGTAGTAGTAGAAGCTTGTACCGAGTTCTCTGTGAGCGTAGTCAGCTACTGAGAAAGCTACGTGAACAACACCGTCAGGACCAACAGCGATTGTGTTGTGAACTGGAGTTTGAGCTGGGTCGTCTTCTTCACCACCTGTGATTGTGTTTTCGTCTGTTTCCCAGTCACCGTAGAATGGGTTTTCCCAAACGACTATTCTTTCCCAGTTTTGACCGTTGTCTGTTGATTTGAAAACGAGAACGTGGCCGTAGAATACTGTTGAGTAGCAGATAGCAACAACATCACCGTTTGAAGCGATTGCATAATCGTCAGCGCTGTAGATGTCGATGTGTTCGTCTGTTTCTGCTAATGGTGAGTAACCAACTTCCCAGTTTTGACCGTCTGTTGAACGGCAGTAGAATTGTGCGCTAACCAAAACGTCTGCTGAAACTTGGTATTGAGCAGCACAAACAACGTGGATGATGTCGTTGTTAGGACCTGAAGTTGTAACTCTTGGCCATGATAATGAGAATGGATATTCTAAACCTGTTGGGTTTGGAATTGAATAAGGACCGTCCCATTGACCTTCGCCAGCTTTTTCTCTGATCCAGTAGTTGAGACCTTCAGCGTGGTTAACGAGGATTTCACCTTCTGCACCGTAAGGAGCGATTGTTGGCCAACCTGTTCTCATGTCAGCGCCTGTTGCGTTAGCTTCTTCACGTACTTCTGGCATGTCGCCGATGTTTGAGAAGTCACCACCTTTAATGAAGTTGTAACCTGTACCACGGTCGCCAGCTGTTAAGTTTTGTTCTCTTGACAATGTAAGAGCTACAGCAACGTCACCGTTTGATTTTTGATACATACGGTTTGATACTTGACCATTTGATTGTAAGTCGAAGAATGTTGCCATTGCTTCAGCTTCTTCAAAGTTTGTGTATCTGTTAACAACTACGCTTTGGTTTGATCTTGAAGAGTTTTCCATAACACTACCTGTGTAGATGTCATTTCCAACAGCCTTCTTAACAACTGTAGCTTTTTGTGAATTAGATTCTTTAGCTACACGATTTTGTGCAAATGCACTAAATCCCATTACGAGACCTAATGAAAGTAAAAGAACTTTTTTCATTTTTAATGTTATTTAAGTTAATAATTAAGTTAATTTCTGAATACTTTTCTATTCGAACTGCAAATATAGTAATATTTCAAGCAAAAAAGCATGGAAAACAAAGTTTTTTTTATTTTTTTTTACTTTGTTTTTAATTTGCGTATTTCTAAATAATTAAGTAATTTTACCGCTTTAATTATTGAAAACATTTTTATTATTATAATTATTAAAAAAATGAAAAAAACTATTACCTTAATCGTAGCTTTTACGTTCCTATTATTCTCATGTTCAACTACAAAGAGTGAGAAACAAGATTTAGCTCAATATGTCAATCCATTCATAGGAACAGGCGGTCATGGCCATACTTATCCAGGCGCTGTGAATCCTTTCGGTATGATTCAAAACAGCCCAGACACTCGCATGGACTCTTGGGACGGTTGTTCCGGATACCATATTTCTGACACTACAATACTTGGTTTCAGTCTTACCCACCTTACCGGAACAGGTTGTAACGATTACGGTGACTTCCGTTTTATGCCGATAACAGGAAAACCTTCATTCAATTCTAAAGATTATAGCTCTTCTTTCAGTCGTGAAAATGAAATAGCAAAGGCTGGTTATTATTCGGTAGTTCTCAACGACTATGATATTAAGGTAGAACTTACTTCTGGCAACCGCACAGCTATGCAACGTTATTCTTTCCCTAAGACAAATGACGCTCATCTTATCATAGAATTACAAGAATCAAACACTTCGGCTGAGACAATTCACGAATCTTTTATAACAATAGAAGGTGACAACGCAATAAGCGGTTTCCGTCGTACAGGTCAATGGGCAGCCGATCAATATCTTTATTTCTATGCTGAGTTCTCAAAACCTTTCACAGCATACGGTATCTGCTCTGATAATATTGAGTATCCAAATATGAAACATGCTGAAGGCAAAGACCTCCAAGCATGGCTCGACTTCGATGCAACTGACGGTAATCCTATTGTTATGCGCGTGGCTACTTCTGCTGTTGATGTTGAGGGCGCTAAGAAAAACCTCGCCTCTGAAATCAATGACTTCGATTTCGACGCTCTTGCACAAAAATCTTATCAATATTGGAACGACGAACTTAACCGTATTAATATTAATAGTGTAAAAGAAACAGACAAAACTATTTTCTACACTTCATTATATCACTGTTTCAGCGTTCCTAATCTTTATTCTGATGTTGACGGTCGTTACCGTGCTCATGACAAAAAGGTTTATCAAAGCGATGAAACTCGTTACACTGTTTTCTCTTTGTGGGATACATTCAGAACCGAACATCCTTTGCTTACTCTTATACAAAGAGAACGCAGTAAAGATATTATCAATACCTTTATTAATAATTATGAAACAGGCGGACTCCTTCCTGTTTGGGAACTCGCTGCTAATGAGACAAACTGTATGATAGGTTATCATGCTATTCCTGTCATCGCTGATGCTTATTTCTGTGGTTTGGAAGGCATCGACTATGAAAAAGCTCTCGAAGCTATGGTCAAAACAGCTCGTGAAGATCAGTTCGGACTCGGTTGTTATAAAGAATATGGATTCATTCCATCTAACTGTGAAGGTGAATCTGTTTCTAAAACTCTTGAATATGCTTACGATGACTGGTGTATCGCTAAGATGGCTGAAGATATGGGAAGAAATGATTTAGCTGAGGAATTTTATCAAAGAGCTCAATATTACAAAAATCTTTATGATCCATCAACAAAATTCTTCCGCGGAAAAAGAAACGGTTGTTTTGTAACTCCTTTCGACCCAACTCAGGTTAACTTTATGTTGACAGAAGCTAACACATGGCAATATAATTTCTTCGTTCCTCAAGACATCAATACTCATATTGAAATGCTTGGTGGTGTTACAGCTTACGACAGAAAACTCAATGAACTTTTCAATTCATCTTCTGAAATGACAGGTCGCGTCCAGTCAGACATCACTGGTCTCATCGGACAATATGCTCATGGCAACGAACCAAGTCATCACATGGCTTACCTTTATAATTATTTGGGAAAACCATCAAAAACTCAAAAACTCGTCAATAAAATCATGAATGAATTATATACAGATCAAGCTGACGGTTTGTGTGGTAACGAGGACTGTGGACAGATGTCGGCATGGTATGTAATGAGTGCAATGGGATTTTATCCTGTTACACCGGCTAGTGGTTACTATGTAATAGGCGTGCCTCATTTTGAAGAAATGACTATAAACCTTGAAAATGGCAAGACTTTCACTATAGTAGCTAATAATCTTTCAAGAGAGAACAAATATATCGAATCTGTAAAACTCAACGGAAAGTCATTGGACCGCAGCTATATCTATTTTGATGAAGTACACAATGGTGGCAAGTTGGTTTTTGAAATGACAAACAAACGTAATTCAACATGGGCAACTCAAGCTGAAAATTGTCCTAAACAAAAGATAGAAGATAATATCATAGTGACAGCTCCTATTATAAATGTGGCTTCTGATGTTTTCTTCGAGACATTAAATGTAACGATAAGTCATCTCGATGCTGATGCTAAGATTTATTACACAATTGATGGCAGCACTCCAAATGAAAGCAGCAATCTTTATACAAAACCATTCGACATCAACGAAACCGCAGATGTGAGAGTTGTGGCTATAAAAGATGGCAAGAAGAGTAATGTCATTGAAGGTAACTTCAAGAAAATCGCAGCAGGAAGAACGATAAAAATAGAAAATCAATACAACTCACAATATGAAGCTGGTGGTGACATCGCCCTCATCGACTTCCAAAGAGGAAGCAATAACTTCAGAGTTGGAACATGGCAAGGCTATCATGGCGTTGACCTTATTGCAACAGTCGATTTAAGTGAAGTGCAAGAACATAACAGACTTGCCGGCAGTTTCTTGCAAGATCAAAAATCATGGATTTTCATGCCAAAACAAGTAGAGTTCTTTATTTCAAATGACGGTAAGAACTTCAAGTCGTTAGGTGTTTTGGAAAATAATATTTCACAAGAAACAGAAGAGCCTGTGCTTCATGAATTTGCTGTCGACAAGAATTTCAGCGCAAGATATATCAAGATGGTTGCAAAGAAAATCGACGCATGTCCGGATTGGCATGTCGGTGCAGGTGAGCCTGGCTGGA
>JAGBVS010000003.1 GCA_017630195.1 Bacteroidales bacterium
CGCTGTGTTTTAGAAATAGTTTATATTTGTAGACTCAGACACTGAACACTGACTCATAGACTTGGAAAACCTCTTACAGCAAAATATTAACCAATAATAAATAAACCATGAAAAAACTATCATTATTCTTGATTGCGCTTGCGATGATATTATTCTCCTGTAAGCCAGAAGTAGAAAAGCCAACGGTTGTGACAAAATCTGTTGGAGATGTTACAAAAACAAGTGCGAAGGTTGTGGGACAGGTTGCTGCAGACGGCGGCGCTGAAGTTACCGAACGTGGTGTCTGCTGGAGCACAGATGGAACACCTACAATTTTAGATTTCCGGGTAAAGGACACAGAAGGCGGACTTGGAAGCTATGAGATTGCTTTCACAGACCTCGTGCCAAATACGCAATATTATGTAAGAGCATACGCCACCAACGAAGCTGGTACGGGCTATGGCGATGAAAAGACATTTGTGACAGAGGAACCAGAGGGACCTGAAAACCCAGAGGAGCCTGAAGAACCTGAGAATCCTGAGGAGCCTGAAGAACCTGAGAATCCTGAGAATCCTGAGGAACCTGAAGAACCTGAGAATCCTGAGGAAGGTCACGCTTGGGTTGATCTAGGACTTCCATCTGGCAAGAAATGGGCAACATGCAATGTTGGCGCAAATGCACCTGAAGACTATGGAGACTACTTCGCATGGGGAGAGACAAGCCCTAAAGCGAAATATGACTGGGATACATATCTGCACTGGAATGACATAGATGGAGATGGTTGGTGTGATAATGGGGAAGCTACAATTAATTCTGACATCTCTGGCAATGCTCAATACGATGCAGCCACTGCCAACTGGGGCGGAAGCTGGAGGATGCCAACAAAAGACGAGATGCAGGAATTGGTAGTCCACTGTGAATGGGAATATACACAGGTTAACGGAGTAAACGGTGCAAAGGTTATAGGTCCTAACGGAAGCTGTATCTTCCTTCCTGCTGCGGGCGGCCGTGACGGGTCATCGCTCATCGCCGCCGGTGACTACGGCTACTATTGGTGTTCTACTCCGTACGGCATCGGCAACGACGACCGCGCGTGGGGCCTCGACTTCGACAATGGGTCCGGGTACGTGGATTGGGGCTACTATCGTGGCAATGGCTTGCCTGTACGCCCTATCACAGAATAAAAGTAGAGACGCATCACAATTCGACGTAAGGAGAATTTGATACGTCTCACGCATTCAATTTATTTGATTCATTTGATTTATTTCCGTCGGGCATTTAAAGAGCCCGACGGTCGTATAGTAAAAAACAAATACCGGCTTAAGCCGGTTTTTTTATTTTGTCATAAAAAACATAATAACTCCAACTGCTAATCCAGAAATAATACTTGACAAAATACTGATTCCCCATATTTTTAGTTTTTCTTTTTTCTTCTTTTTTCATATTCACATTGCTTGGTGTTGTTGCAAACATTGATAGCTTTAAATAACGTGAGTTCGATATAAGAATTATTATATAATCAAGTGGTTATTATTTAATTGAGAAAATAACCCTGAAAGGGTGACAGAGCATAGGCAGGTGATGGAGCGCAGCGGAATCCCTGCAAAATATGAACCCCAATGCAATCAAAGTGCCGTAGGTACGACAGAAAAAAATCATCCATATTCTGTCGCACCTACGGCGCTTCGATTTTTATACGTACATGTCATGCAGGGGTTTCGTGCTTCGCACTTCACCGCCTGCCTATAAACTGTCGTCCCTACGGGACTATCTACAACCAATTAAAACAAAACCAATTGGTTATCACAATAACACTCAACATGTATTGATGGTTTCTTCGGAAAGAAGCAATATGCCGCTAATGCAGCGATAGTGTTACTTCCCAAAGAAACCTTCTATCTCTATAGAACATTATCACGACAAACAATTGGTTTTGTTTTAGTTGCTTATATCGAACTCACGTTAAAAAATATTAACGTTTTTTGTGTTACCGTAGTCCCAAAGCGTTAGGGATTGAAGCGGCATCCTTTGCGAGCGGAGACGGATGTTGGAGTCGGATGTTGGAGTCGGAGGTTGGAGTCGGAGGTTGGAGACGGATATTGGAGGCGGAGACGGAGGCGGAGTGAGCAAAGATATAGCGGAAAGCCCGACGGCGATAGCCGGAACGCCCAAAGAAAGGAATTAAGGAACTAAGGAATTGAGGATATGAGGAGTTAAGATTTTTTGTAGAGACGTCACATTGTGGCGTTTAAAAATGAGAAACGTTGTATAAACTTTGCGCTCTTTTGCGTTTTGCGAGAGTGGAAAATGTTTCGTAGATAAAAAAGTAGGGATGTCACACCGTGGCATCCCTTGTTTATCAGTGGACTTTATTTTGAGTCGCATCAATGTGTGTTTGTTTTAAAGGAAACATTGATACGACTCTACATTGTCTTATTTTATCTTTGCAAAATGTTGATAGAAAGCGATGATTGTCTCGATTCCTTTGAAGAAGTGGTCAACTCTGTAGTTTTCGTTAGGTGAGTGGATTGCGTCTGAGCCTAAGCCGAATCCCATCAAGATTGACTTGAGACCGAGAACTTTTTCGAAAGCAGAGATGATAGGAATACTGCCGCCGCTCTTCATTGGGATAGGACGTTTGCCGTATGTGTCCATATAAGCTGCTTCAGCTGCCTTGTATGCTGGCAAGTCGATAGGACAGCCGTAAGCTTGTCCGCCGTGCATTGGAGTGACTTTAACAGTAACATATTCTGGAGCTACGCTTTCGAAATATTCTTTGAATAATACAGAAATCTTTTCGTGGTCTTGGTTAGGAACGAGACGGCATGAAATCTTAGCGTATGCCTTTGATGGAAGAACTGTCTTTGATCCTTCGCCTGTGTAGCCGCCCCAGATGCCGCAGAGGTCGAATGTTGGACGGATACCGACTCTTTCTATTGTTGTGTAGCCTTTTTCGCCGCGTAATGCTGTTACGCCAACGCCTGCTTTGTATTCTTCTTCGCTATATGGAGCCATGTTGAGCAATTCGCGTTCTTCTGCTGTTGCTTCGATGACGTCATCGTAGAATCCAGGGATGGTGATGTGGTTGTTTTCGTCCATGACTTTAGCAACCATTTCGCATAATGTGTTGATTGGGTTTGCTACGGCGCCGCCGAACAATCCTGAGTGAAGGTCAGCGTTAGGACCTGTTACTTCAACTTCCCAATATGCCAAGCCACGTAAACCTGTTGTGATAGAAGGAGTGTCGTGGTCTATCATGCTGGTGTCAGAAACCAAGATGATGTCAGCCTTGACTAAATCCTTGTTTGTGACAATCCATTTTGAGAGGCTGCCTGAACCTATTTCTTCTTCGCCTTCAAGCATGAACTTGACGTTGCAAGGCAATGTGTTTGTCTTCACCATTGTCTCGAATGCCTTGGCGTGCATGAAAGCCTGACCTTTGTCGTCGTTAGCGCCGCGAGCCCAGATTTTGCCGTCTTTGATTACTGGTTCAAATGGGTCGGTGTTCCATAATTCGATTGGGTCAACAGGCATGACATCATAGTGACCATAAACTAAAACTGTAGGAAGTTTTGGGTCGATGATTTTTTCGCCGTAAACAACAGGGTGACCTTCTGTTGGCATGACTTCAGCCTTGTCGGCGCCAGCAGCCAAGATGCTGTCTCTCCAGTATTCAGCGCATTTTACCATGTCTTCTTTATGTTCGCTTTGTGAGCTGATTGAAGGGATGCGGATTAAACCGAATAACTCTTCTAAGAAACGATTTTCGTTTTCCTTGATGTAAGAATTTGTGATTTCCATTTTTTATATTTTTAATTTAATTAGTTTCTTTTTTTTATCACACGGCGATGCCGTACGCTATTATGTTCAAGCCCTTCGGGCTATATGGTAACGTTATTTATTTGTCTTTATTATCTACAACTCCTAACTCCACACTCCTAACTTAATATCATTTCCATCAAATACGGCATAGGTGAAATCTCTAATCCAGTTGCCGACGACTGTCACTGTCGCGCCATTATCGACTTTATATTGCATCGGTTTGTGCTGATGTCCGAACACAAAATAATCTATTTCAGGGTTTTCCTTCACACATTCCTGCGCGTATTTATATAGACGAGTTTCTTCAACAATAGAGTAGTAATTGCTTTCAGCCTCTTTCTTTAATTTCTTGGCTCTGTGGTTATGTGACCATTTCAAAGCGATGCCAATTCCTAAGTCAGGGTGAACCCATCTGAAGAGGAATTGGTTGAACTTACATTCGAAGACCTTTTTCAAGAATTTATATCCGTTGTCGCCAGGGCCTCTGCCGTCGCCGTGGACGAGAAAGAAAGTCTTGCCTTTCAAATTCATTGTCATTGGCTCGCGATGGAGTTGTATTCCTATTTCTTTCTGAAGATAGTCGAAAGTCCATAGGTCGTGGTTTCCGGCAAAGAGATGGACAGGAATGCCTTCATCGACGAATTGTGCTAATTTTCCAAGCAGACGGACATATCCGCGAGGAACCACTGTCTTATATTCGAACCAGAAATCGAAGAGGTCGCCCATGAGGAAAAGAGCTTCCGTTTCATCTTTTATAGAATCCAAGAAACGAATTAGCTTCAATTCTCTATCGTGACTGTCTTCGAGAGTTGGAACGCCTAAATGTAAATCTGTGATGAAATAAATTTTCTTGCCCTCTTTCATATTTGTGATTTATTCATCATTAGATTTTTTAACATAATTCCAAATCATATCATCGAAATTTTCATTCTCTTCTTTATGGAATTTTACTTTAATTGGAATTGTAAAAACAGGAATATCATCGAATTTGTTTATGAAAGACAAACTCATCAGTCTCATCGCATCTTTTTCTGTAGTGACAATCACCTTGTTTTTTCCAATAATGCTGTTGTATTTCTCGATGACCATATCAATGTCTTTTTCTGTAAAGTTGTGATGGTCATTGAATTGTAACGTTGAAATGTTATTGTATTTTCTTTTCAGATAATCTTCTAAAGGATAAATGTTGGCGATTCCGCAGAAGATTAATATTGTTTTAGACTCGTTGATGTTTATTTCCTGACTTATTTTGTTGAAAGGTTTAAAGTCTTGATATTCAATATAAGAATAGAATATTTTTTGGTGGGGGAGAGGCTTGAGTGAATTTTCTATGTCTCTTTTATTGTAAGGAGATAATACATTAGGTGATTTTGTAACAACAATTATTTCAGCGCGTTTAGCGGCATTTTTGATGTCTCTTAATATTCCGGTCGGAACAAGATTATTGTTGCTATAGAGATTGTAATAATCTGTTAACAGAATGTTAAGTCCTGGTTTTATTTTTCTATGCTGGTATGCATCGTCTAAAAGAATTATTTGAGGAGGATTATCTTCATGAAGAAGCTTTTCAACGCCTTCGCATCTGTCTTCGTCAACAGCAACGGTTATGTTGTTAAATTTTTTGTGATATTGAAGAGGCTCGTCGCCAATGTCGTTGTGAGTGTGATTGTCGTCTGCAACAAGGTAGCCTTTTGTTTTACGTCCGTAACCTCGACTTAAAACTGCAATTTTATAATTTTCGGACAAAAGCCTGACTAAATATTCGATATGAGGAGTTTTTCCTGTTCCACCCAAATTCAGGTTTCCAACGCAGATGTTAGGAATGTTATAGCTTTTGGATTTGAAAATACCCCAATCATATAACTTATGTCTTATAAATAAGACAATAGCATAGACGAATGATATGGGCAACAATAATTTTCTCATATTTTTAATAACTCAACAAATGTACAAATTATTTTTATCAGAACAAACCATTAATCGATAAAAAATCGTATCTTAGCAAAAAAAATCAAAGATGAATACTGTTTCAGAAATTTTGAGTTATATAACAGATGTGGCACCTTTGTGCTGGCAGGAAAGTTATGATAATTCCGGACTTTTGATTGGTGATGCTAATGCATTGGTAGATAAGGCTTTGTTGACAGTTGATGTAACTGAAAAAGTTGTTGATGAGGCTATTGAAAACTCATTTCATCTTATAATAAGTCATCATCCGCTGATTTTCAAAGGACTGAAAAATATATTGACAGACAGTACTATCGGTAGAATTATTACCAAGGCTATTAAGAATGATATCGCAATTGCAGCGATGCATACAAATCTTGATAATAGTTTTTTGGGCGTGAATAAGGTTTTGGCGGAAAGCATTGGTTTGAAAGATTTGCAGATTCTTCGTACTGTTCAGCAGTCGGAGATTCAAGTCGGAAGCGGAATGATAGGTATTTTGGAAAATGAAATGTCAGAAAGCGAGTTTTTGAATCTTGTAAAAAGCAAATTGAATGTCGCAGCGATTCGTCATTCGGAACTCTTGAATAAACCAGTTAAGAAGGTAGCACTTTGCGGAGGCTCCGGCTCTTTTCTGATAAATGACGCAAAACGCTGCAATGCAGATGTTTATCTTACAGCTGATGTGAAATATCATGATTTTTTTGACGCTGATAATGAGATACTTATCGTTGATGCTGGACATTTTGAGACAGAACAATTTACAAAACAATTATTTGCTGATATTATTCTCAAAAAAAATCCTAAATTTGCAGTCCAAATTTCGAGCGTAAAAACTAACTCCGTTCATTATTTTGTTTAATATTAATTTTTTTAAGATATATGGAAAATAAATTCAGAAACGAAACAGAAGAACAAGTAGAAATCACTGTTGAAAGAAAACTTATTGAATTATATACTTTGCAACAAGTTGATTCTAAGATTGACAAAATCCGTATCATACGTGGTGAGTTGCCTCTTGAAGTTCAAGACCTTGAAGACGAAATCGCAGGTATGGAAACTCGTATCACAAAATATGATGAAGAGTTGGAAAAATTCGCTAAAGACATCGTTGAATATAAAAACAAAATCAAAGATGCAACAGCTCTCATTAAGAAATATGAAGAACAACAAAATAATGTTCGCAACAACCGTGAGTACGAATCATTGACAAAAGAAATAGAATATCAATCTTTGGATATTCAACTTTGTGAAAAGCGTATCAACGATTGCAATAAGAAATCTGAAATGTTAAAGATTTCTTTGAATGAACTTAAAGCTCGTCTTGATGAACGCAAAAGCGACTTGGAACTCAAGAAAAACGAATTGTCTTCAATCGTTGAAGAAACTGAAAAAGAAGAAGCTGAACTTGTTGAACGTTCAAATGAAAGTGAAAAACTTATCGAAGAACGTCTTCTCACAGCTTACAAACGTATCAGAAAGAATGCTCGCAACGGTTTGGCAGTCGTTAAGATTGAACGTGATGCTTGTGGCGGTTGCTTCAACAAAATCCCTCCTCAACATCAACTCGACATTCGTATGCACAAGAAAATCATTGTTTGTGAATACTGCGGTCGTATTTTGATTGACGAAGATATTGTAAGCATGTATCATAATGAATAAATAAATATTGTAATAAAAAAAGAGGCTTTAAAGCCTCTTTTTTTGTATGTATGAATCAATGTGTCGAGTGCTTATAGCATTTTGACTCTTACAGTGAAAACCAAACTATGTGCGTTAAATCTTTCGTTGACAGTATTTAATGCTATCTCATTGTAGTATCCTGAATATTGGGAATAAAGGTTATATTCTTGATTTTGCAATGTATAGACGTAAGCAAAATCGAATGAGAACGCATGCTGAGTGAAACCAAAGCCGCAAGACAAAGAGTTTCTGTTGTGTTTGTTATATAATCCGTCAGTAGGGATAATTCCGTAAGGGCTGCCATAGAATGAGTATCCGCCTCGGAAGCACATATTACGATAACGCCATTCTGTTCCTAATCTGAGATTCATTGATGACTTGAACGTTTCTTTTATTGCGTCGTTGTAATATCCGTAATCATAATTAGGTGCGTATAATTTTATGCTTTTATAGTCAACGTATTCGTAATCGACGGAGAACATGCCGTAGTTTCCAAATATGAATGCTGCGCTGCCGTTCAGCATCCAAGGAGTCTGTAGTGTGTAGTTGAAATGTGATGTAGGAACGATGAATGTGCTTTCCCAAGACATTGTTTCTGTTCTCCAGCTGTCGGTGAGATTATAAACGGTAGGGGTGTGGAATGCTGCTCCTATGCGTAACCATCGGGCAGGGTAGGCGATGAGGCCGAATTTTCCGTTGAATCCCCAACCTGTTGTGTACAATGTTTCTTGTTGCCACCAAGAATAGGTGTTGCCGCCGTCTTCAAAAACTTCTTCGTAATCAGTGATTTTGTTACTGTTGACATTTGGCAGGTTGATGGATATGCCTAAAAATAATTTGTCGTTTATGTTTATGCTTGAACCTAAGGTCCATTCATTTGTGCCGCCCCATGACAGAGTTCCTTTCAGCTGCTGGATGCCACCTTCCGGAACGTAAGCGGTAAGACTGCCGTCATTGTTGAAGTCGAAGAGATAAGTGGCCCAGATAGGATAAATATAATTTGGAGAATATTCTTCCAAATCTTTATTGTCATAAATGTCGTTGGCTATTATTTCAGCGAAATAAGCGTCAATTAATGAATTGTTTGGATTAAAGCCGTTAACGAAAGTGCGGTTGTTGAAATTGTTGGTTTTGTTCATTGCCCAAGCCCAATTGACTTTGACGTTTTTAGATTTGTTTGTAACGACGTAACCGAGATTGTTAATGTTTAAACAAGTTCTGTTGTCGTGTTCTGTATTGCCAAAGTATTCTGATTTGGTATATGTAGTCAGCAATGATGGAGTGAATGCGAATGAAGATTTTCTATATAATCCTAATCCGGCAGGATTTATGCTGATGGCGGATATATCTTCTCCTACAGCGCCCATGGCGTTGCCCATAGCGGCGCTTTTTGCAGTACCTTGATAATTTACGGCGGAGATGTTGTAAACATCATTGATATTTTGTCCTTTGATGCAAAAGGGTAATATCGCTAATAATATCAAAAATATTCTGTTCATATAATAATCCTTTTTTAACGTCTTACGCCGCCAACTCTTGCGCCGCCGCCAATGCTGCCACCTCTTGCGCCTCCGCTATTGAAGCTGTTGCTGTTTCTTGAAGAGCTGCTGCTTGGTCTGTTGATGCTTGAGCTGTTGCTTCTTGGCGTTGAATTAGAGCTGCTTGGCCTGCTGATGTTAGAGCTGTTACTTGAACTTCTTGTATTAGTGTTGTTGTTTCTGATGTTTACAGATGAAGAATTGTTTCTTTCATTTGATGAACTTGGTCTAACATATTCAGAGCTGGAACGAACCTGGCGGTTGCTGTTAGCAGGAGTGTATGATTTACGTTCAGAAGATGAAGAAGGTCTTACAGATGGAGAACTTCCGGAGTTAGAAGGTCTGTTATATCTATTTTGAGCTGTTGAGACTCTATCGTTTGCCGACATTCTTGGAGTTGTTGTTCCTATGCCGTTTCCAGAAGGACGAACTGTTTGTCTGTCTTCAGTTCTTGAAACGCTTGAAGGTCTTGGATTTGGAGCTATTCCGGCTGAAGTTGGTCTGTGGTGATTGTTGCCAGCTATGTGCAAGCCACCTCCGCCTGGGTGAGGTGTAGGGCTGATGCCGCCACCTGGTTGTGGGTGTGGACATGGATAGTATGGTGGATATACAGGATAATATGGATATAATGGAGCATAATAATAAGGATTATAGTAGTAAGGGCTCCACCACCAGTCGTAATACCAATTATAATATGAAGAGTAGCTGTAAGGATAGCCGTAGCCAAATCCTATATATGAACCGTAAGGGAATCCTATGCCGAAATAAACATTTGTATTCCAGTTGCTGTCGTCGCCGTCTTCATCGTCGTAATAATAATCGTAATTGTCTTGAAGATAACCGCCACCTGATTGTGTGAGGTAACTGTCGTCGTAATATATTTCTGTACTTGTATAAACAACGCCATTAGTATCGGTGACTGTTTCGGTTTTCTCGTATGTTGGTTCGGCTTTTGGCTTTAGTGTTGCGTCTTCACTATAATATGACTGGTAATCATATTGAGAATTGCTGCTTATTTTGGAAGTGCTGAAGGCTCCGTCTGATGATACGACCAATTCTTTGTTTGAATTGCTGTCCTTGTCGTAAGGGGAGTAATATGCATCGTCTTTAATAACGTTGTCGTTTGTTGCACAAGATGTTAGCAATACGGCTGTTGCAATGATGAAAAATTTTAAATGCTTCATTTTTATACTCTTTAAAATTATAAATACATGCAATTTTTTTCTTATTTTTGCACACAGAAAAATATACAAATACTATACCAAAAAAACGATGGCAAAAGAATTAACATCTCGTAAAGAAAATTATTCCCAGTGGTATAATGATCTTGTTAGTAAAGCTGATTTGGCAGAAAATTCTGCGGTCAGAGGTTGTATGGTTATCAAACCTTACGGATATGCAATTTGGGAGTTCATGCAAGACGCTCTCGACAAAATGTTTAAAGATACAGGTCACGTCAATGCGTATTTTCCATTGTTCATCCCTAAGAGTTTCTTCAGCAAGGAAGCTAGCCACGTTGAAGGTTTTGCAAAAGAATGCGCTGTTGTAACTCACTATCGTCTTAAAAATGATCCTAATGGTGGCGGCGTTGTCGTTGACCCAGAAGCACGTCTCGAAGAAGAACTTATAGTTCGTCCAACTTCAGAGACTATCATTTGGGATACATATCGCAACTGGATAAAGAGTTACCGCGACCTTCCAATCTTGTGCAACCAATGGGCTAACGTAGTTCGCTGGGAAATGCGTACACGTTCATTCCTCCGTACAGCTGAGTTCTTGTGGCAAGAAGGTCACACCGCTCACGCTACACGTGAAGAGGCTTTGGCAGAAGCTCGTAAGATGCTTGACGTCTATTCTGAGTTCGCTGAAAAATATATGGCTCTTCCTGTCATCCGCGGTATCAAATCTGCTAACGAACGTTTCGCCGGAGCAGAAGAGACATTCTGTATCGAGGCCATGATGCAAGACGGCAAGGCTCTCCAAGCTGGTACTTCTCACTTCCTCGCACAGAACTTCGCTAAGGCTTTCGATGTTAAATATCTGAATAAAGAAAATAAATTGGAATATGTATGGGCTACTTCATGGGGCGTATCAACTCGTCTTATCGGAGCTCTCATCATGGCTCACTCTGATGACAATGGTCTCGTGCTTCCTCCAAGAATCGCTCCTATCGAAGTGGTTATCGTTCCTATCTACAAGACAGACGAACAAAAAGAAACAGTTCTTAACTACTGCGATGACTTGAAGAAACGTCTCGAAGCTAGAAGAATGCGTGTCAAATTCGATGACCGCGACACTCAAAAACCTGGCTTCAAATTCGCTGAATGGGAACTCAAAGGCGTGCCTGTACGTATCGCTGCTGGTCCTCGCGACGTTGAAAACAACTCTGTTGAAATCGCTCGCCGCGACACTCTCGAAAAGAGCTCTGTCACAATCGAC
>JAGBVS010000004.1 GCA_017630195.1 Bacteroidales bacterium
CATTGATGCCTTACGTAGCTGACTTATTGAAATAATAGGAGGACAAGACATGGAAATTATTCTTAAACAAGATGTTAAAAATTTGGGATATAAAAACGACATCGTATCAGTAAAACCTGGTTACGCTCGTAATTTCTTAATTCCACAAGGTATGGCTATCTTAGCCACTCCATCAGCTCGTAAAGTTTTGGCTGAAGAAATCCGCCAACAAGCTTTCAAACAAGAAAGAATTAAAAAAGAAGCTACAGAATTAGCACAAGTTTTAGAAGGTTTATCATTACGTATCCCTACTAAAGCTGCTGAAAGTGGCAAAATCTATGGTTCAGTGAACAACGTTCAAATCGCTAACGCAATTAAAGAAGCTAAAGACTTAACAATTGACCGTAAGCAAATCATCATCAAAGAAGACAGCATTAAAGAAGTTGGTACTTACAACGCTGTTATCAGATTACACAAAGAAGTTTCTGTTGAAATTTCATTTGAAGTTTTCGCTGAATAATCCAAAGCTGAAAGATTTTTCATATTAAGGTTTTTTGTATTTGGGCCGAAGAATTCATTTCTTCGGCTTTTTTTTAAAAACACAGACACATCATTGTACAGACACATCAATGATGTAATTAAAATAAAAAATTATTTTTACTATCATAAAAGACATCATTGACACGTCTCTACATATCAATTAATCATGACAAAGAACGACATAAAATTCATTCAATCTCTCAAACAGACAAAATTCCGTAAGGAAAATAAAATGTTTGTCGTGGAAGGAAACAAACTCGTCAGCGAACTCCTCGCTTCTGGCTTTAAAGTTGAAAACATTTTAGTCACAGAGACTTGGTTAGAGAAATTTCCTGAAATGGCAGCAAGCCTGAAGTCATATGAAATAGTCAATGCAAAACAAATGGAGCAAATGAGCAGCATGGTGACGCCTCCAGGCATCATCGCTACAGCTCACACTCCTTCTTATAACATAAATCCTAAAGATGCCGAAAACGAATTCATCCTCGCTCTCGACGGCATCAACGACCCAGGTAACCTCGGAACTATGATAAGAACAGCTGACTGGTTCGGAATCAATAAAATAGTATGTAGCCACGACTGCGCCGACGCATGGCAAGCCAAGACAATACAATCAACAATGGGTTCCATTTTTAGGATACAGATAATGGAGACGGATTTAAGAGAATTCCTGCTAAAGACACAAAGACACAAAGACACAAAGACACAAAGTCTTACAGATACAAACTCTGCGACTCTGCGACTCTGCGACTTTACAACTCCAATCTACGGTGCCTTGATGGAAGGTGAAAACATCTTCACAAAGAAGATTGAAAAGAAAAACGGCGTCATCATCATCGGCAGCGAATCACACGGAATAAGAGAAGACGTTCTACCTCTCGTCACCTCCCCTATTCATATCCCAAGAGGAAAAGGAAGCCAGACTGAGTCACTGAACGCTTCTGTTGCAGCAGCGATAATCATTTCGACAATTCATAACTCCTAATCTTCTAAAAAATAATCTATTGTCGTTACGACTCTTACCTTTTTAATATAAGGTGTAAACTCGTCTCTGTCGCTAATGCTGAATTGACCTTGTGAAGCGCGTTTAATCTTACCAAGTTTACTGTCGCTGTCTGAAGCAAATTTCTGAGCAGCAGTTCTTGCGTTCTTCGTCGCTTCTTCTATCATCTGAGGCTTAATAGAATTCAAGTCGCTATATTCATATTTCACTCGATACATATAATCGCCGCCAGTAATAGCGATGCCTTGTTTCAACAATTCACTTTGTTCGTTGATAAGACGGCGCACCAAATCAACCTTAGAAGAAGCTACAGTA
>JAGBVS010000044.1 GCA_017630195.1 Bacteroidales bacterium
CCTCCCCCTCCCCCTCCCGCCGTTTCCCCATCCATAAATTACCAACCCGGCCGCGTTCCGTCCGATCTGCTCCCAACTGTACGCATTTTTCGCTACATTCACACACATTGTCCTAACCTCCTTCGTTTAGTAAAATAATCAGAATATTCAGTACCTTTCCGGTACGCCTATATTATATCACAAACGAGCGTGATTGTCAAGGGGTTTTTGAAAATTTAGGGAAAAGAAAAACCCCGGCGCATTCACCGAGGTTTAAACAATCTCAATATCATATTGGAAAGATAAACCACAAATAATCTGATACATTGTAGCCTTATCCGCTTTGACGGTGTACCCGTTTGCCACTTCCTTTATAATTACATCTCCTGCCACTTCTTTAACTTTCTTCATTTCTTCCTCTGTTAGATCGACGAAATTCATTTTTTCATAGCTTACAATGATTTTCATTATCCTCACCCTTTCTATTATCCTTCTATAAATACTATACCCGTATAGCAAAAAGAAAAACCCCTTTCGGGGCTTTCTTTAAGAGAAATACAGAGTTAAGCCGTAGTAAAAAATGAAAATCCAAAGCGCACACCCGGTAAAGATCAGTCCGAGATCATACTGGATTTTCCGTTTCGGTTTCCGGTCTTTCTGCATTAGTAGGATTATTTGCAGAGGTGACATTGTTAAAATCCTTTCTGTAAATAGAATTAATAAGTTTCTTTGTGTGAACTGTTGCATGTTCGATATCATAGCAAATATGACGGAATTCGCACGCTCGACAATCGTTATCGGTGTTATATTCGCAAATCTCACTCATTTCTTTGTACATCTTTTTAAAGAGACGACGGAGGATAATCAATTCCTTTACGGTGTAGTTTCTTGTTAATAACCGAATCATTTTTTGATTTCCTTTCTAAAGATTATTTCCGTTAAGGTTCTTCCTTTTGGCTGAATTTTGGGTTCTTCCGTTACGCAGTATTCCACGGTATCACCTACCATTTTGTCAAACATACGGCAACATGAAATAAATTCAGCACATTCCTTAGAGGTTTCAAAACGGCGTTCATGTTTGAGCGGGTGTGATAGTTTAAAATCTCCGATAGATCGTATAATCCAAGATACTTTGTACATTGTTCTTTCTCCTATTCTATTTTCAATGAATGTTAGGTTGTTACACCGTGACCGGGTTTCCCCGGTTTCGTCTTAATTCTCAAAGACTCGTCAGACGGTTTAGTCTACAATTACAGCGGTATTATTGTTAAAATCTATAACGAATTTGTGTCCATATGTTGTTGATGTAAATGTATACACATTTTTTCTTTTTGATGTATGTTCTACTTCTGCGTAGAACGTCCAGTCTTTATTATATATCGTGCTTACACTACCCTTTTTGTAAGTTCTTGCAATTAAATCTACCATTTCAAGAACATTAACTTCTTTTCCGTCAATACCTTTCAGTGTTCTTTTCATATTTTCTTTCTCCTATTTGTAATCAGATTATTTTGAATTTTCTGTCTACTTCCTTCGACGTGTATATTATATCACATTCACCCTTATTTGTCAATACTTTTTCACACATTTACAGAAAAAATTTTAGTTACATTCACACGAAAAATCCACCTACGAAAACGTAAGTGGATTTCTTTAATTACAGGAGACTTGCATCCCATTCACAAATAATCAGATAGTCTTCTACCTGTGCGGTTCTCTGAGGGTAGATGTATGTTCCTGTATTCTGTTTAATTTTGATTTGGTCAATCCGTCCCTCGATTTCGATATAATTGTAAGGCGGTTTCACATCGTCACCCCGTGCGAGGAACGAAACACTTGCATTTCCATCTAAAATCAGTTGGTCAGTATCATCCAAAAATAATCTTATTTTCATATCAATACACCATCATGAACAAATCTTCACATTCATCGAAAAACATGATTTCGATTTTTCGTAAAATTTCCTGTAATTTAATGTGCTTTTGAATCATATCTGCATCGGAATCTACACCAATGTTACCTTTACGAACAACTTCCATTTTTTCACGGTGGGAGCCTTCCGTTTCGGAGCGGGTGTTGCTGTCGTTCGTGGTTTTCTGCTCCCCGGTATGTTTCACGGTTCCGGTTGAATCCTGCGACATAGAAGAGGATGTTTCGGAAGTTCCTGTTGTGGTTCCGTTCGTGGTATCGTTTACCGTGGTATTGCTCCCATTGGTTCCGTTTCTTTTTTCCGTTCCGGTTGTTTCCGTTTCGGATGTTTCGGAGGTACTGCCAGACGTGGTTTTTTCGCTATCCGTTGAAACTGTGTCGTTCGTTTCCGTGTCCGTGGTTCCGGAACCCGTTGACGTTACTGTTTCGGATGTGGTTGTATTTCCGTTTCGTTCGCCGTTGTCCTGCGTGATATTCGTCAGATAATTGGCTTGATCGAGGGACACAATCCCGGAAGGGGTTTCAAGGAACTTTTTAACGTTTTTCGTATCTTCCGACGTGTTGGTTTCCCCCTCTGTTTTCGTTGTGGAGGATGTAGTGTTTTCCGACACAACTGTTTCTTTTGATGTTGTGTCAGATGAAGAATTTTCGGAAGTTTTGGAAGTTCCGGAACCGGATGTATTCGACGTTCCCGACGTTGTGACGGTTTCGGATGTGGTTCCGGTTGTTTCGGATGTTCCGGAATGTACGTTTTTCGTCGTTCCGTTTTCCGTGGTTCCGACTTCCCCCGTTCCGGTCATGTTGTCCGCCGTTTCGGTTGTCTGATCGTCCATCACCCTTCCCACATTGGACATGATTCCGGAAGAACGACCCCGGTTTTCCCGTTCCGTCGTGGTAGTTTCGGTGAGCAAATAGTTATCAAGAACACTGTATTCGATTTGAGTAGCCTTAAACAGTTCATTATAGTAAGGAAATACTGTATTGAATTTATCTTCCAAATTCCACACAAATCGGTCAATAGTTTCTGCACCAATTTCCCGAAAGTAAAAATGTTTAATAAACCGTTCCTCAAACTTCCGTTTTTCAGAATCATCCGCATAAAACGGGTAAGGGAATTTGAAAATATCCCGTCCACTGTCGATGATCGAACGGAGTTCAATTGTATAAACAGCCATTGTCTACACCTCCAAATCTTCAACGGGTTCGGGTTCCGGTTTCAGTTCATCCACACGGAGCGAAACCGAAACATTCAAACCATACTTTTTGTTGATTGCTTCGCAAGCCTGTTGACGGCATAACAGCATCGTTAATGCCTGTATATCAATTTGTTCGTTGTTTGAATTGACTTCCGAAACAATCAACCGCTCTTTCTTTTTGTCCGCCGGATTCGTATTGATTCCGAGGAATTCCAAACATTCATTCCATACAGCATGTTTTTCTTCCCTGAGTTTGTCCGCCACAAAAGGCGCACCCGTGGTGATCGCGGATAACGGATTATCCGTAAGTGATTTTGTGCCGAAGATCACAGGGGAATCCCCTGCATACTGATTATAAACGGTTTCAAGAGATAGCTTTGATTTATCATCACAGAGAATCAGGACGGGCGTTTTCTGTGCATTGATGTTTACCCCGTGCGACATTTCGATATTTGTTAAACGTTCCGCAAATATCATAATGTTGGAATCCGTGGATTTTTCGAGGTAATTATTTCGGATGTAAACACAATCATCACTATTAAAAACTTTACTATACCCGACGGAATACGCTGTGTATGCAGTTGGTTCGTTGTACGGGTTTAGAGTGGCCGCCGGGGTTGCTTTCAAATTCATGTATGACATTTGTGGGTCTTTGATGAAAATTGCCCGTCCCGTCGAAAACAGACATTCTTCCAAAAA
>JAGBVS010000005.1 GCA_017630195.1 Bacteroidales bacterium
ACAAGCTAAGACAGACAGTTGAAAATAACACAAAAGTTATGATCAAGATATGCACTAAATTGGGGGTAGATTCGGATGATTAAACAGGGCATCGACTTATCCAGGTGGAACACTGTTTCTTCTTTTGATGATCTTAAAAAAGAAGGAATTGATTTTGTTATTCTGCGCATAGGTGGAAACAATGGTGGATTCTATAAAGATCCTAAATTTGAACTGTATTATAAGGCAGCCAAAAAAGCAAAGTTAAATGTTGGATGCTACTACGACACCGGAAAAGATTTCATTTCTTCTGCCATTGGTCATGAATGCGCATCGCATATATTAAAACTCATGGAAGGTCATTCTTTTGAATTTCCGGTTTATGCAGATATTGAAACAGTTGCAACTGTTCACAAGGAAGGCGCGACAGATGCAGCCATTTCATTTTGTGAAAATCTTGAACAGCATGGATATTTTGCTGGTATATATGCTTCAGATATTTCAGGATTTAAAGACAGACTGAACCTGAAAAGGTTTGAAGGGCGCTTTTCATTATGGGTTGCGCGCTATGGAAGAAAACCGGAATATGTAAAAGATTATGCTATGTGGCAGAAATCAAACGCTGGGCAGCTAAAAGGAATGTTGTCGAAAGTTGATCTTGATGAATGCACTGTAAACTTTCCTTCTATAATAAAGAAGAAACATCTAAATGGATTCAAGGAGGTACGCAATGCCAACAGTTAATTTTGGATCTTTTTCAAAAAAAAGAAATTCAACAAAGCAGCCAGCGAGTCTGTCAGATCAGCGCACAGTAAGACTGAAGGAAACAACATCAATTGATGCGCCAACATTTATTATAACAGGTGATGATTTTGATTATAATTATGCTCAGTGGGGCAATCGTTATTATTTCATTGTGGATGTGAGAAGTGTTCACAATGGCCTTACTGAAATTGATTGCGTGCTGGATCCGCTGGCAACATATAAATCTGAAATTCTTGCATCAACACAGTATGTATCATATTCAAGTGTTAGTGGTGGTTCATGGCTAGTAGATACACGCATACCAATTTTAAAAAGTGCTACAGTGGCCACTAGTAGCACAGCTATTGGTATTCTTGATGAGGATGGTTTTTATGTATTATCTGTAATTGGTAAAGAGTCTGCTGCTACTTATAGAGTTAGTCTTACAAATATTAAAGACATTTTAGATCAGCTTAACAACTGGGAAACAGCAGGAATAAGCGCTGCAAAAGCGGAAATTGTTACCAGTAGTGATCCCGCAGTTGTATTAGAAAGTGTTGGAAAAGCTCTAGTACAAACAGGATTCGTTGGTAATGCTTATGCTGATGCTCCTAATTGTATTAGATCATGTATCTGGGTTCCATTTGGATATGCTCTTTATGATTCTACAGACTATATTTGGCTAGGTAATTTTAATTCACATGTTCAGGCGCGTAAACTTTCAACTAAACCCACAAAAAATACTTCCTCAGTTTCCATTCCCTGGCAATATTCAGACTGGAGAAGAGCGCAATGTGAAGAAGTATATTTATATCTTCCGCTTGTTGGTATGGTATCCATCCCATCTGATGAAATAGTTAATGAAAGCGCATTAACGATTGATTGGAGCGCAACCGCTACAGATGGTTGTATATCTTATGAAGTAAAAGCTGGAAGTCAGATTGTTGGAACCTACGGAGGAAATGCAAGTGCGAATTATCCTATTGGAATATCGCAACAGGCGAGCGCTGGAGAGATTGCACAAAGTGTTATTGCTGGTACTGAAAAAGTATTATCTTCAGGAATTGAAACTGCAAAATCTGTTGAACGTTTTTCTATAGCCGGAACAGCTGGTGGCGCTGCTATGACAGCATTTCAAGGATTTAAAGCTGCTTATGATATTGCAAATACCGGCTGTACTAGACATAACACATGTATTGGAGGCGTTGGCGGTGGTGCTGGCTCTGGCCTAGATTTAAATGCAAAATGCTTTACAGTGGCCCATCCAACTATAATTTCACCATCTGATATGCAACAGACAATGGGATTACCTACAATGAAGCCACTTCAGCTATCACAATGCAGCGGTTTTTGTCAGTGTGTTAATGCACATATTGAAGCACCAGCAATGGCAGCTGAACTTGATGCAATTGATGCAATGTTAAACAGCGGATTCTACATCGAATAATTTGACAAAATCGAACACATTTTCTACTATATTAATAGGAAGCAGCGAGCAACACCATTCTTTGGTTGTACCAAGTTGTTGCGTTTGTATAATGGGCAATTAGCTGCTTCCAAATTTAAAAAATATTGGAGGTTG
>JAGBVS010000045.1 GCA_017630195.1 Bacteroidales bacterium
CGGTTACCTACCCCCACGTACCTATCCCGATTTAAATTACAGAACATATGTTCGATTATCGCGGCTTATGTCCCTTTATTTGGATAGGTGGCGTGTGCAGAAATAATAAACCCCCGAGGTGTACCAGGCCCCGGGGTTCAAAACACGTATTATTGAGAGGAGATATTATGCTCAATACCTAATATGAGTATATCATACTTTGATCATGTTCCTGCATTGGTTGATATAGTTGTTTACAACCTCGCCTATGTCATTTGATTGGTAAAAGACCTTATTGGCCCTAAAGAATGATACAATCCTTTTGCTTAATTCATCTGAAGGCTGCAGCAGGTTTTTATAATAATTGCGTTTCTCATTTGGTTCGATGCAATATATGATGTCCTGATCATCGTGCTTAATAGGCGTTGACTTACTATGTATATAAGTAAAGAACATATTATCCTTCTGTATGATCTCACATTGTAAAGTATGTTCCTCGAATACAATGAAATATTGAAATAATATGTCCTTCTTATCATATGTAGTTCGCAAATGTGGATATATGTCAAGTTCCCATTCACCGGATGTGATCATCTTCAAGGAAGGTGAATCAAAAGCAAAATATAGATCAGAAGGTTTACCTTTTGAAGGTGCATCAGTATATTCGACTGCAACCTTCAATCCTGAATCACCATATGTATATATGTCTATGGTCCCCGGTTTCTGCTGCCTTACATGCTTCAGCCCCATTTCCTTGAAGTAAGGACAATATAGGCTTACTGTATTTGCTGACATGATAATTGTGACATTGGTCCTTGATCTGATGATCGTGGAACAGGCATTCATGAATAATAAGAACTCATCCGGAAGATATGAACCTCTTGTCATGAACTCATCAAAGAATATAGTTGTTATCTTTGGATATGATGTTGATTTATCATGTTCCATTTCCGTTAAGGGGAATGCATATGCCATTGGTTCTTCTTCAGTAACAACTTTATCGAGGTCAGCATCAAAGTAAGCAAGATACCATTTTGAGGATTGATAAACAACCCTGTCATACTTACCTTTACTCATTTTCCTTATGACATTTTCACCTTTACCGTTATATGTCAATGAATCAAAATAAACTGCAGCACGTTTCCCTCGGAAGTCTTCCCGGTATCTTCTGATGATCGCCATTTGCTCGCCTGTTTTAAGGTGCTTTTCAACCCCATATTTCAAAGCGGCATATGTCTTACCCGAGGACCTTTCACCGTAGTTTATCAGGTATTTTGCACCGGTATTGATAAGATTGGTAAGTGAATAATACTTCATTTTGTGATAATAACTCCTTTCAAGTAATTTATATAATCTTCTGATATGTCAAAGCAATATGAAGCAGGTTCCATGTAAATGGCTGTTGGTGAATAATATCGATATTCCTGACCGGTATCATCTATGACAATACCTGAATCAGGCTGATCTATATAAACATGTGTCAATTTGCCTGTATGATCTTCAGGTATCATCAAAGACTGCTCGAACTTATCAAAGATGTCATCATTGTAGGTTTCCAGCAGGTATGGCAAGGCGGTATGCTTATTAACACCTGCAACTGTCAAGTGATACCCTTCTTTTTTCTGATATGTCAAATATCTCTTTGCACCTAATGACTTGAACATGACATAAGGATCATCTTTTGTCTCATGGTCATATACGCCTAAAGGTTTCTTCTCACCTTTAATGGTCATCGGTTCGAGTTCAGAATAATCAATATCATGATATTTACACATCAGCTGCAGTTTTTTCTTACATCTTCTGTTGTAATCATTGATAAAAGCCATATGTTTATCAAGATTTATGCACTTAATACTGTCGGTATCTGAATATAGATATGAATTATCTTTCGAGAATTCAAGAATGCCTGCTATCAAGTTTGACCTTGCATATGCTGTGCAGAAAACACCCCAGGGATAAAAAAGGAACCTTTTCATAGAATGATTATATCTTGCTATGTCCTTTTCAATATCTGCAGGTTCAGTCTTCCAATTGTCTTCATAGATGAACATTTCCTTACTGATGTCGGTAACCATCATGCCATATACTGAATTTAAAAGGGCTTTGCCGTTCAGATATTCCTGTTCTTTACCCTTAACGCCTTTAAGGGTTGTTTTGTCCTGATATAACTTGATAATGGCCTTAATGAGTTCTTTAGGAAGATAACCCTTTTTATATATCCTCATGTTATGTATTACCATTTTACTGAAGTTATAAGTGTGCTTTATGATCTTATAATCAACATTGGTCAATGTCGTAAGGACATATGCTGCTGATTCAATGCGGCCATTATCGGCAACATATTTTTCCTTCTTAAAACATTTACTTGCAGATATGTAATGATCTGCCATATTGCCTTTTGGTTCGAGATCATAAAATTCAACATCAAAGATGCAGCAGTATAATTCAATATATCTATCAAACTGTTCTTTGCTTGTAATTGTAACCTTACGGCCTTTACTCATCGGGTATGCTTCAGATAATAAAGCAAATGGATATGATGATGTGAAATCCAATGAATCAGCATTAAAGACCAATTTACCCGAATACATGAATGATGTATGCGTAAAACCGCCTTGAAAGGCCCTTTTCAATTGTAGATATTCGTCTGCATCTTCAATTGTCAAGGACTGCATCAGGCTGCGATATGCCTTATTTGAATTATGTCCTTTAGTATAAAGGCAACAGTTTCGGGTATATCTTCGACAATAGCCTGTTGCGGTGTAAGGGATATTATATAATGTCTTTTCTTTAAATAAGCATTCCTGAATATATGCAGATACGACCAAAACATCATTCATGCAATATTGTATTTCCTGCCGTGTCATCGGTGTGACCGGTGTTCTGATAACAGCATAGTCCAGATCACCTGATAACTTCTTTATCTTATAATGGTGCAGCTGATCGGCAAGTTTTGCCAATGAAAAGTTTGTAAGGACATAAGAACATCGAAATTCTATGCCACCTTCAGTAATTGCAAATATCGGTTTACGAGGTGCTATGGCAAATACTTTTGACCATTTGATATAAGATCGGATCCATTGGAACTCGAATGCGAGGTTATGGCAATATATAACAACCCTTTGTTTATCAGCGATATTATCTTCAATATACGTAAGTATATTTATAAAATCATCTATGTATCTTCCGAAAATGACCTTGCCGTTTATGGCTAATTGCCAACAGTAGATAATACCATGTTTTTGTGCATCATCATTCGGCCTGTTTTCATCAAGGGCATATATTATATTCTCGAGCATTTCATCAGGGGACATGGTTTCCGGGAACCATTCGGGCCATTGTATATGAAGATCATCATATAATTCATCTATGTATTGGCCATAATCTGAACTGAATGTTATCTCGGGACATCTTCTGTTATATCCTTTGATGTCCTCGACATCATAAACCCGGACCTTATTACCTTTAAGATAATTATATAAATAAGCATCAGTATATGAGACATCATCATCCTTGAATGATGTTGTCTCAATATCAAATGCAATTATCATCTTATGATATTCAATCTGTTTTTGACTTTTTACAAAGCCTTGTTTGAATGCATCCTCGAATATAGGTTTAAAATCATCTATTGAATAATAGTTTTCGGTATCTAATCTGATCATGTTATATATGTAAAACCGTCATCATCTTCATTATCATCATTCAGGAACCATTCCTGCTCCTGCTGCATCTGCTCCTGCTGGGTTTCATAATCTTCATTTTCAACCCGGTTCAACTGTTCCAACGTGTCATGGTCTTCAGGATCACCATTTGCAACACGGTATCTGATCTCATTCAATACTGCTTCAGAACCTTGAAAAGGTGTATATTTTTCCCACCTCTTATTTAAAGATGCCGGATGATAAGTCTCGATATATTTTCTGAACTGCTCATAAACATCCCCGATGTGCTGCTCATACTCTTTAAGCATCTGCTTAACTTCTTTTTTGGTCTTTGCTTTTTTGATGACATCTTCCCTTGTCTTACCTGTTGCTTTTTTCTCTCGTGTCCTACGGACTTCAGTTGCACCTTTAATGGTCGATGTCTTCATTGACATGAACTTCCTGATCCTGCCTAATTCTTTCATAAGTGACTGCTTATCAGTCTTATCACCAACACCGAATTTTTCAACGGTTCCTTTTTTCTTCCCGGTCCTTGCCTTGTTTTCATCTATCATCCAATTCAAAGCATCAGGTGCAATAGTATATTTACTTGACTTTTTGGCCTGATATGCTCCATTACGTTTTACCGAATTTTCCAAAAGCCTGTTTATTCTCTTATTGGCTGCAAGTGATGTAGTCCTTACTATTCGCTGAATGTCCTTTTGGCTCATGCGTGACAATTCATCAGGACCAATGGCCAATAATTCAGCAACAGTCAGATCATCCAGGTTCCTGTTATATGTTGTTGGTTTTTTACGTGGCATGTCAACCTCGATTCTGTGAAAGAAACCCCGGACATATCAAGATACATCCGGGGTATGTTTCACTTTAGTATAGGTGGAACATCAAGCATCAACAAATGAGCCTGTGTATCTCATTTTACCATTTCTATCTTCATATGTCCCCACGATAAAGTTACATTTTCCCTCATTGATCAATGTGATCAATTCGCTGTCGGTCAGTATCTGCTGAACATCCTCGAGACAATGTGCCGGCAGGTTGATCTTGAATGAAGGTGAAACAAGAACAGGCCTGGGACCATACTGGGCCTTACTGTTTACGAAAACAGCCTTAACAGGGATAACATTGTTACCGCCTGTTGTGATATATTCTTCAAGCGATGTGAAAGGAAGATCATCGCTGTTGAATGTGAACTGATTGCCGTGTTTTTTCATCTTTGAATTAAAACTCATAATTGGTTCTCCTTTGGTTTACTTAAAAATTTAATATATCAATATGGTCATCAGCTGCGGCGTCAATATCCTCCAATATATCACGCATTAAATTAACCGAATTCCATATATCAACCGCTTCATCATATGTCTTACCGGGTAATGTCATGACATTACAAATATCACATTTGATATAAGATAACTTATCATCAAGCATGTATTCATGAGGTGTCTTATTACCGCATATGCAACATTTTGCAGGTCTTCTGACATAAGACATATTAAAAGTCCTTTCTGCTGTTCGGAAAATCAACAGGCTTAAAGCCATTGATGTCTTCATAAAATGATAACCTTTGCTGCAATCTTTGATTATTCTGTTCGAGCAGGGTTATATAATCCTTTGCTGATAGGATGACATGATCCTGAACTCTTATATATGAAGTAAGATTATCAATTGTTTTTTTTGCTTTAATGCCGAATATATCAATCATTCTCTGCCTCCTTATCAAAGATATATGGCTCAATAACTTTTCTCTCCATTACATATACTTTGTCGGGTTCAACTAATTCACTAACAAAAACCTTGTATTTATCCTCAAAGTTTTCTTTTATGATGTCGGCAAGTTTTGGACTGCATACAATTGCACAAGGTCTAATAACCAAGTCGGCTTTTTCAAGTAGGGTTTTCAACTCGTCATTATTCATTCTCTGCCTCCTTTATTCTTATGTCTCCGATACTCAACCAGAAAGGCACAACTTCATTATGTTCTGAAAACTGTCTTGCGATACTATGGCAAACCTCTGATATTAGTTCGCTTTGTATTTTTCGCGTGACATCTACTGTCGGTGCATTGTCGATAATCACATCATAAGGCAATTTAAGGCTGTGATAACTTTCTCTTTCCCTAAATACTTCTTTCAAAGCATCAGCGTCAATTAGTCTCATTCTCTGCCTCCAAATTTTGCATTTAGAATTACAATGACATCTTCAATAGCCTGTGCGTATTCTTCCCCATAGTCCTTACGACTTTCGAGTTCTTCAATAACATCTTCTATCCACTCGCCTGTCGGTCTTTCGTATTTCGCCTTTGCCATTTCATAGCCTACTTGATGCCCTTCTTTGATAGCGGTCTTAACATCATCTTCGGTATAGGCATCTACTGTCGGGGCATTGTCGATAGTTGAAATAACATCGTCAAATAGTAATACATCTACAAGGTCAAACATCTTGTTTAAAGCCTTTTTCAAAACATCCGCATCAATTAGTCTCATTCTATGCCCCCTTAATAAATCTTGAGATCGTACCCTCTGTCGAGAAGCCATTGTTTTGCATCGGTGGTATTCCTGATTATGTCTATAATTTCTTGTGCTACAGTATTTGCGTTTGCATCCATATTCGCTTTAAAATCGTGGGTAATTATCTTGCTTATTAAGTTATCAGAATCAATTGTCTTCATAATATCACCTCGGGGATGAACTTCATTGACCTGCAGCAGTCTTTACAGATGTCAAAAGGCATAGTCTCAACTGATAAGTGAATAAAGTTCTCATTATAAAGTTGTGTTCTTTTGGTATGTGATTCATACCTGGCTTCGATCTTCTTACCGCAATTATCGCAGGTAAATACTTCAATGATGTTTTTCATGATCTACTCCTTTCAGGTTGATAAGTTGATTATAAACCCTTAATCATCAAGATAATATTACAATCATATTACAAAATACCCGGTGTCGAGTAACACCGGGCATTTCGTGTAAGAAAACCGTTAATTCAACCTGATTCGAGTGAATCAATAATTATATTGTATCAACATCAGGATCATTGTCAACTGCATTGGTCGTTGCTGTTGGTGTATGACCGCCTGAACCGGCAACAGATAGAACATAATACTGTTCATCAAAGCCTGCAGGGAATGGCCTGATCGATACATGAGGGTTCTGATAGGTCTTAAAATAACCGTCCTGCAGGTAAAGGTTGTATCTTGTCTCGTTTCTTGCTATGACTGCTTCAAGGCCTTTAAGTTCAGTTTGAAAAGATGCTAATACATCAACATGCATGTGCAATATCCAGAACTTACCCTGCAAGGTGATATTATTGACATAATAATATCTGCCGAATTGTGCTATCTTTGCATAATTACAATGAGCCGCCATAGCATTATTCATGACATCTGAAGATACGGCAATTACAGGATCGATTATCGAACAATCATCACGCAATACACCGTCAATGGTCCCTAATACTACTATGTTCTTTGTAACAACCTTATCATCAGACCTATTTGTATAGATAACAAGTTCCATTAGAATATTACCCCCTGTTTCAATAATGTAAGAAGTTCCCTTCTTTCGTCAGCAGTACAAGGAACTGAATCAAGATGAACCATTTCAATCTGTGTAAAGCCTTTACATGTTGATAAGTTCATGGTGATATTGCTTGTAAGTCCGGTAAACTTATTAAGTTTCGCAGGGACCGACATTCTGGGCCTTGTAATGACCAACAGCGGTTTTTGATAAGACATCAGACCTGCTGAACCGCCCATGTTGCCTGATCTTTGAATCGAGGGTTTACTGTTCATGGCCGTGTTCGCTGCATTGGATAGCATTGAAGCGGCACCAACAGCCGCAATAGGTGCTGCACCTGTTGCAATACCGACAGCAGTTGTTACTCCTGAACCGATAGCAGATACTGCATTTTGAATGGCACCGCTGTAATTTATTGCCGTGATAGGAACATTACAACAGCAGGAACCGTTATATGAATATAACAGTCCTTTCTTTGCAGTCTCGATCATGGCACAACAGCCGCCTGTCAATACGTCAACATGGTAAACAACATGAATTGTATCTTTCATTACATCATCAGGTGAAAGTTCACGATAACCGATATAAGGAAGATATATACTGATGTTGACATATGGTGAATAATCCAGGAATGAACCAATATATTCATTTATGGATAATGAACCACAATCAACCTCAACATATTGTGATGTAAGTTTGTTAAGTGCAATATTAGTTGTTATATTACCAAACTTGACATTGGTACCGGCACCCATTGAAGGCCTTACCGGAACTATTGAAAGTCCTATCAAACAATTCATTGGATCCGAAAACAACTTTTTGAAGTTGGTTTCAATGTCCCATAGATCAGACCATAGATATGATCCTAATGCCTGCAGC
>JAGBVS010000046.1 GCA_017630195.1 Bacteroidales bacterium
ATACGTGCAGATACGAGAGATACGAGGAAAAATAATCTCCACGTATCACGAGGATAAATGGAGGTAGTGAAAAGATACGTGCAGATACAAGAGATACGAGGAAAAATAATCTCCACGTATCACGAGTATAAATGGAGGTAGTGAAAAGATACGTGCAGATGCGAGAGATACGAGGAAAAATAATCTCCACGTATCACGAGGATCACGAGGATAAATAGGGATCGTAAAAAGATACGTGCAGATACGAGAGATACGAGGAAAAAACTAAAAACTAAAAAAATGAATATTGATAAATTGATTTATGAAACTATTGGAGCGTCAATGGAAGTATATAATACATTGGGTCCAGGACTATTGGAAAGTGTTTATGAGAAAGCGATGTTCTGTGAACTTTCTTTAAGAGAAATAAATGTGGAGTCTCATATTCCAGTGGAAATAATATACAAAAATGAAATTATTGGCTCAGAACTTCGTTTGGATCTTGTTGTAGAAGATATCTTGATAGTAGAGTTGAAATCTGTTGAGACATTGATGCCTGTTCATTTCAAGCAGTTGCGAACATATATGAAGTTGCTAGATAAACCGGCAGGTCTGTTGATAAACTTCAATGTAAGTGATTTTAGTAGTGGTTATAGGGTGCTGAAAAAATAAATCTCCACGTATCACGAGTATCACGAGGATAATTTGAGATTGTAAAACGATACGTGCAGATACGAGAGATACGAGGAAAAAAACTATTTTTGTGATGTTTTTATTAAGGATGAAAAAGATTTTATTTGTTATATTATTGTTTCTTTGTTGCAGTTTTGAATCTCGAAGTCAGAGCCAGCTGTACAATTATGACTTAGAGCAGTGGATTAATATTGGGACGAAGAACGAAGAGCCATATCATTGGCATTCTTTCAAGTCATCGACGGGGCCTTTTCATTATTTGTTGATGCAGCAGATAGAACGTGATGTCAATATTCGTCCTGGAAGTGATGGTAAATATTCTGCACGTATTTTCTCTAAGTCTATTGTTGGCATAACGGCTAATGGTAATGTTACCAATGGAAGGATGAATGCCGGAAGTATGTTCCCATCCGGAAAGAATAATAACAATTACACCCAGCGTGATTCTGAGTTCGCTACTGAGATTGATAAAATTCCTGATTCTCTTACGTTATGGGTATGTTTCAGGACTAAAAATGTAGAGTCGCACGGAAGGATAATGTGTTATATTCACGGTGATGCTGATTTCGTATGTTATACAGGTGGTTGGGAACCTTATAATATGATATGTGCTAACGTAGAATATGAGTTTGCACGAACATCATCGTTAGATGAATCCATGGTGTGGAAAAGAATAAGCAGGCCATTTCAGCATTATGCTGATTTGTGTAATGATCCTAAATATATCCTTACTTCATTCACTACTAACAGAATGCCCGGTGAAGGCAATGCGGGTGATGAAATGTTTATAGATGATGTTTATCTGATTTATAATCCTGTTTTGAATGCGAGAGTTATGAATGATAAGCAGGATATAAATGAGATTGAAATAGAATATTATATAGAAGGAACCATGTCGCCTCCGAATCTAAACATGTCTCCTAATGAGCTTATAGTGCAGATTTCATCAGATGATTTTAAGACTTATATAGAGATAGGTCGAAGGACAACAGACATAAGCGGAATCATAAAATGTGATGTCCCAGCGGAATTTCAAAATAAAAATTATAGCATTAAAGTTATGACTACTAATTATCCAATGGAGACTATCCTGAAAATAACAAACTAATAGTATTTCTTAAAAATCTTCCTCCCCGTACTTCTCCTTCAGTCTCTCTAATTTTTCCTTCAACTCGATTGTGATTTCCTCTGTTCCTTCTTGTCCGTAGATATTGTTAATCTCGTTTTTGTCATGAAGAAGGTCGTAAAGTTCCCATACGTCGTCTTCATAGAAATGAATGAGTTTGTGTGTCTCGGTGCGAACTCCAAGATGAGGCTTTACGTTGTGTTCGTCAGGGAATTCGTAATAATGATAATAAATGCCGTCTCGGTTTGACTCGTATTTGTCTCCTTTCAAAAGTGGCAGAAATGAACATCCGTGAATGTCGTCAGGAATTTCAACTCCAGCGAGTTCAAGGAATGTTGGAGCGTAGTCTATGTTTTGTACCATTTCATTGATTTCGCCTTTAACACCGCCAGGATAACGAACCAATAATGGTGTTCTGAATGACTCTTCGTACATCCAGCGTTTGTCGAACCATCCGTGTTCTCCCATATAAAATCCTTGGTCGGAGGTGTAAATGACGAGAGTGTTTTCTAGAAGTCCTTCTTTTTCAAGGTAATCCAAGACGCGTCCTACGTTACGGTCGATGGATGTTATCACGCGAAGATAGTCTCGCATATATTGCTGATATTTCCATTTGTCGAGTTCTTCTCCAGAGAGATTGGCTTCCTTGAATTTTTCTATCACTACATCGTAATGTGCGTCCCAAGCTTTCTTCTGTTCTGGATTCATGTTGCTGTACATCAATCTTCCCCAGTATTCCAAATTAGGATTGCTGTGAATGAGGCTGTCTTTATCGGCGAGTTTTAGGTCATATACCAAGTCCATGTCTTTGCTTATCGACATCTTGTTTTCTTTTGCTGCAAGACGTCCTTCGTAGTCATCGTAAAAAGTCTCTGGAAGTGGGAAGTTGCTGTCTTTAAATAAATTGAAATCACATGTGTCGGGCATCCATGTACGATGTGGCGCTTTGTGATGTAACAGAAGGCAGAATGGCTTTTCTGTGTCGCGTTCATTTTCTAACCATTCCAGGGCGACGTCGGTTGTGATGTTGGTGGCATAACCTTCGCGTTGTATTTTCTCTCCGTTACGGATGAAGGTAGGATTGTAATAATCGCCCTGACCTATTAATATATCCCAATGGTTGAAACCTGTCGGGTCTGAGTTGAGATGCCATTTGCCTATGATGGCAGTCTCGTATTTGTCTTGAATGAGTTTCGGGAAAGTTTGTTGGCTACCGTCGAAAGTGCAGCTATTATCGGTGAATCCGTTGGCATGACTATGTTTTCCGGTAAGAAGACAAGCCCGGGAAGGAGCGCTGATGGAATTGGCGACAAAACTATTGTTGAAACGAACTCCCTCGTTGGCGATGCGGTCTAAGTTTGGAGTGCGAATGAAAGAGGTGTCGTAAGCGCTGATAGTCTGATAAGAATGGTCGTCCGACATGATGAAAAGAATGTTCATCGGTTTTTCTTTATTGACGCATGACATAATAAAAGGAAGAGCTAACGCACTCTTTAATGAAACGCTTAATGCTTTTTTAATGGATTCCATAGTTCAAAAATTAATTTAGATGTTCTGCGTGATGATACATTTTATTCGTTCTTCTTTCTCTCATTCGGCTATGACTTTATGGCTTCAATCATGATAAGATTTTTTTTGTAATTTGAACATTTTTTAAGATGTCATAATGATATTTCAGCATGCGACAAATATAACAAAATTCTCTGAGTTTATAGAATGCATATCATTGTAATTCTTTTTTTTATTCATCAATTTTGGGATTTTTTACATTCTTGGATTTTTTAAAAAAAATAACCTTTAAAAATTTGTTTTTTTATTCAAAAATTATAACTTTGCAGAATTGTAAAATTTTGAAATTCTATAGAAAATGGCATATATTTCTTTTGATAAGCAGCATTTGGTAAACCTTGAATTTACTATGAACAAGGAGATTCTGCGTTCTAATAGATCCGGGGCTTTTTGCAATACTACAATCATCGGTTGTAACACCAGAAAGTATCATGGATTGCTGGTTGTGCCGCAACCGCAGCTTGATAAATACAATCATGTCTTGCTTTCATCAATAGATGAGACGGTGATAGTGAACAAAGAGGAGTTCCATTTCGGAGTCCATCAGTATGAAGACGGCACTATCATGCCTTCCGGTCATAAATATCTCAGAGAGTTTTCCGCAGAGCCAATTCCAAAGCTGACTTATAGAGTCGGCGGCACTCGTATCACCAAAGAGTATATTTTCGCTGACAATGACAGCAGAATCTATATACGTTATTATGTTGAAGAAACAGGCCAGCCTATAGTGCTTCGCTTTGATCCTTTCTTGGCTTTCCGTAATGTTCATAACCTTACATTTGAAAACCATGACGCTAATCGTAAATATACTCCTTTAAAAAATGGAGCAGCATGGAAAATGTATGAAAATTACGATTCCTTATGCTTGCAGTTTTCCAAAAATGTAGAATATACTCATGCTCCTCTCTGGTATTACAATAATTTCTATATCAGAGAATTTGAACGTGGCTACGATGCTGTCGAGGACTTATATGTCCCGGGTTTCTTTGAACTTGATTTGAAACAAGGCGAATCTGTTATAGTGTCTGCTGGTTTAGAAGAAAAGAATCCTGCTACTTTCAAGCGTCAGTTTGATTCGTTGATAGAGTCGAGGATACCTCGCGACAGCTTTGAACATTGTCTGCAAAACTCAGCGCAGCAGTTCATTATCAGAGAGAAAGAGGGAACTCGTATGTTCGCCGGCTTCCCTTGGTTCGGAAGCTGCGGTCGTGACACTCTTCTTTCAATTCCAGGATTGATTCTCGCTAACGGCGATAAAAAAACATTTAAAGAACTTATTAAATATCTGATAGACACAATGAAAGGACCTTTCTTCTCTAACAGATATTATCAGAAATCGCTTTATTATACAGCCGTCGATTCTCCACTTTGGTTTTTCCTTGTCCTTCAGAAATATGAAGAAATGTTGTGTGTAAGCAAGAAGACTGTGTGGAAAGAATACGGCGACGTCATGTCTAAGATTCTCAATAGTTTCATCGAAGGAACAGACTTTAATGTAAAGACATTGGAAAACGGGCTTCTTTATGCAGGAAACGAAAATCTCGCTCTGACATGGATGAATGTTTTCTGTGAAGGAAGACCTTATACGCCAAGAACAGGATTGAATATTGAGATAAATGCATTGTGGTATAATGCATTGCGTTATGCTGTTGATGTTTTGAGAGAAGCAGACAAGAAAAATGTTGACTTAGAAAAATGGAATGTCATCGCAGATAAGGTCGCAGCTTCTTATACAAAATGTTTCTATGATGAACAAAACGATGTTTTTTACGATTATATAAATGACAATGAGAAAAATGATATGGTACGACCTAATATGTTGATAGCTATATCATTGCCATATTGTCCGCTTAACGATGACTTGAAAAAGAAGATATTTGATATCACTCGTTCCGAGTTGTTGACTAACAGAGGATTACGTTCTTTGTCTCCTCGCTCTGAACATTATAGGGAAGTAACTATCGGTAATCACAGAGAAAGAGAGACGGCATATCATAATGGAACTGTATTTCCATGGCTGATAATGCCATACGCTGATGCAGCTGTGTCGATCTACGGAAAGTCCTCATTGCCTTATCTTGAAGATTTGTATAATGGCTTTGAAGAGGTTATGTCTGAAAATGGTATCGGTACAATATCAGAGATTTATGATGGCAATCCGCCTCATGAGTCACGTGGATGTATCTCTCAATCTACAAGCGTAAGCGCATTGTTATATTTGAAATATGTTATTGACGGATTGAAAAAATAATGTTATGAAAGTGTTGATGTTTGGCTGGGAATTTCCTCCGCATATCACAGGAGGTCTCGGCACTGCTTGTTTCGGAATGACAAAAGGTCTCGCCAAGAATGGAGTTGACGTGCTCTTCGTGGTGCCAAAGGCTCATGGAGATGAAGATGAAACCAACGTAAGACTCCTCAATGCGAGCGAAGTGACTGTCAATATTGATAATGAAAAAGATAGAACGTATTGGGATAGAGTTCAATATATGGAAATAGGCTCTAATATTATCCCTTACGTAGGCCCGGAACGTTTCGAGCAACTTGTTGAAGAACAGCGTGCAACAAATCATTTTCAAAGTCCGGTGTTCATGCCTCGTTACGAATTCTCCGGAAAATATGGCGCAAATCTCATGGAAGAGGTTTCTCGTTACGCTCTCATCGGTTCTTCTTTAGCTCTCGAACATAAAGATGAATTCGATGTGATTCATGCTCACGACTGGCTGACATATTCAGCTGGCATCGCTGCGAAAGAAACTACAGGAAAACCATTGGTGGTTCACATGCATGCAACGGAATTTGACCGCTCCGGCGAGAATGTCAATACTCTCGTGTATTCTATCGAGCGTCGCGGCATGGAAGCTGCCGACATTGTAATCACAGTCAGTGACTTAACAAGAAAAATCGTAGTAGAGAAATACGGCATCAATCCGGATAAGGTCATCACTGTGCATAACGCCGTTGAACCAAACGACAAGAAACGTTCCGAATATGAGACCTGCGGCCTGAAAAATAAAGTTGTCACTTTCCTCGGACGTATCACCTATCAAAAAGGACCAGAATATTTTGTTGAAGCAGCGCATAAGATTCTGCAATACGACCCTACAATTCATTTTGTCATGGCTGGTACAGGCGACCTTCTTCCTAAGATGATTCGTCGCGTGGCACAGCTGAAAATGGGCGCAAATTTCCACTTTACAGGATTCCTTAAAGGAAACGACGTGGATCAGATGTTCGCAATGTCAGATGTCTTCGTGATGCCTTCAATATCGGAGCCTTTCGGCATCGTGCCTCTCGAAGCAATGCGCCTCGACGTCCCTTGCGTGATTTCAAAACAGTCGGGCGTTTCTGAAGTCCTTGAAAACGTTCTTAAAGTCGATTTCTGGGATATTAACGGCCTTGCAGATTCTATCTACGGACTATGCCATTATCCAAAGCTGAGCGAACATTTCAAGAAAGCCGGCAAGGAAGAAGTGGATAACCTTAAATGGGAGTTCGCATCTAAAAAAATTAAAGATGTTTACGAAAAAGCAATTAATTTAAAAAAATAATTATTAATACCATAAAAGCCTGAAAGGCTTAGACATATATAACTTATGGCATCGCCGTAAGAACTAGCCTGAAAGGCTCAGACATATATAACTTATGGCAACGCCGTAAGAACTAGCCTGAAAGGCTTAGACATATATAACTTATGGCATCGCCGTAAGAATAAAAAAGTAAAAAAAACTAAAATATATACATTATGAGTAAGTCGATTTGTTTCTATTTCCAAGTACACCAACCATATAACTTGCGTACTTATCGTTTCTTCGACGTAGGAAAAAGACATTTTTACTATGACGAATACAAAAACAGAACTGCTATGCGTCGATGCGCTGATCACTGCTATCTTCCTATGAATGATATTCTTATGGAACAGATAAAACGTTATGGCGATAAGATTAAATATGCATTCTATTTCTCTGGCATCGCCATTGAACAGATGATGCAATATGCTCCTGACGCATTGGAAAGTTTTAAGAAACTTGTAAAGACTGGCAATGTTGAAGTGCTTTCCGGAACTTACGCACATTCAACGGTTTCGTTGCATGATAAAGATGCTTTCAAGAAACAGGTCGCTGAGCATAAAAAATTGATGAAAGAGGTTTTCGGCATCACACCTAAGACATTCGTCAATACAGAACTGATATATTCTAATGAGATTGGCGCCGATGTTGCAGAAATGGGATTTAACCTCATGCTTACCGAAGGTGCAAAACACGTTCTCGGATGGAAGAGCCCTAACTATCTATACGCCAATTCAATAAATCCAAAATTAAGACTTTTGCTCCGTAACTACAAACTCAGTGATGCACTCTCTCTTAATTTCGTGAATAACTCATTGACAACAGAGTCTTTCGTTGATAAACTTAACGAATGTAATGAAGAAGTTGTGAATATCTTTACAAATTATGAGACATTTGGAGAAAATTATGACGCCTCTACAGGTATCATGGACTTTATGAAATATCTCCCTGATGCAATATTGAATAATAGTGATTTTGAATATGCAAAACCAATAGAAATGCTCGATAAGTTACAGACAATGAGTATTTTCGATGCGCCAATACCACTTTCTTCAATGGGTGAGGAACGTGACCTTTCTTTATGGATGGGCAACGACCTTCAAGATGATGCTATACAAACATTATATTCATGCGCAAGTAAGATGAAACGTGTTAAAGATGAAGATGTTATCCGCGACTGGAACGCACTTCAGGATGCTAATAACTTCTATCATTTGTGTACAAAATATAGCGGTACTTCGCCTTACGATTATTACATCAATTTCATGAATATTTTAACAGATTTTAACGAAAGAATAAACGGATAAAGACGAAAGGCTAATGGTTTTAGAGACGTCAATAATCAATGGCGTCTCTTTTTGATTCTGTCCCTCGATAACGTTAGATTTACATTCGAAAAAATATCTTTTATTAACTAATTTTTTTAATACTAAGAATAACTTTTTTGTTATCTTTGCAAAGAGTAGGAAACTATTCTAATTTTCGTTATGTAATGATTGCAATGTGTTGACTTATAAACTTTTATGAGTTAGTACTGTTGTGCGTATAGGATAAAGATAAATAATAATATATAATATACAATTTAATGAAAACTCCAAATTATCTTTTTGAAACGAGTTGGGAAGTCTGTAACATGGTTGGTGGAATCTACACCGTGTTATCGACAAAGGCAGATGAAGTAAAGAAAAAAATAGGTGATAATTACATAACCATAGGTCCTGATGTGGTTAAGGAATCACATGAGACTTTATATTTCGTTGAAGATACAAGCTTATTCTCTGAATGGCGTGAAAAACTTCTTGAACAAGGACTTAAAGTCAGAATCGGTCGTTGGAAACTTGATAGCAAACCATTGGCTATTTTAATTGACTATACGTCGCTTTATCCAAAGAAGAACGAGATTTTGTCGCATCTTTGGGAGGCTTATCGTCTTGATTCAATCCATGGACAATGGGATTATATAGATCCTGTTCTTTTTGGCTATGCTGCTGGTCAGGTCGTCGAAAGTTTTGTGAAATGGAATGTGGAGAAGGATGATAATATCGTTGCTCATTTCCACGAGTGGATGACCGGTTCGGGAGTTCTTTATCTTAAAGAAAACTGCCCTCAGATAGCTACAGCATTTACAACACACGCTACTTATCTCGGTCGCGCTATCAGCGGTAACGGCCTCGCTCTTTATAATGACATGCAGACATTCGAGCCAAAAGGCATGGCTGAAAGATTCAATATCATATCTCAACAGTCAATGGAATATAATGCGTCTCAAAATGCTGACGTGTTTACAACTGTAAGCGAAGTGACAGCCGAAGAATGTAAGCAATTCTTGCAACGCGAACCAGATGTCATCACAATAAATGGTATCAACGACACTTATGTCACCGACGAAAAAACAGCTTCAGAAAAAAGAAAAATCGCAAGAGAAAAGATTTCTGATATTCTCCAAATATTATCAGGAACAACAGCTTCTGATGACGCTTTATATATCTTGAACAGCGGTAGATATGAATTTAAGAATAAAGGTATTGATTTGTTTATCAATGCTTTAGGTAAGCTTAATAAATCTGCGGAACTTAATAAGGAAATAGTCGCTGTCATCGCTGTCCCTGCTAATATCTCAGGAATATACAAAGAATTGGAATATCGTCGTGATGGAAAGAAACCTATCGAAGGTCATACAGATCTTCCTTGTACACATCATATCTTCGGCTATGAATACGACGCTGTTCTTAACTCATTGAGAGAAAATGGCTTGAATAATAATTCAGAAGATAAGGTTAAGGTGATGTTCGTTCCTTCATATCTTAACGGAAACGACGGCGTCTTCAACCTTAAATATAATGACTTCTTATATGCTTTCGATTTGACAGTGTTCCCATCTTATTATGAACCATGGGGTTACACTCCAATGGAAAGTATAGCTCATGGAATCCCTACAGTAACAACAGACCTCGCAGGTTTCGGTCGTTATATTCAAGATGAAAAGTATGAAAATGAGTCAGTTGCCATTATTCATCGTGAAGAAGGCAATGGATTTGTTGTTACAGACAATATTGTTGAGATTATTTTGAATTATACTTCAAAAGATAAAGACCAAATTGAAGCTGTGAAGAAAAATGCTTTGGAATTGGTTGGGGAATTTAAGTGGAATGAATTGATAGATAATTATTTAGAAGCATACGACATTGCTTTGGATAAATTAAGAGGTCGTGACTATATGAAACAAGCAAAGAAATATAACGAGATATTACGTAATTTCCATTACGAAAAACAAGATACACCAAACTGGAAGAGAATCGTTGTTGAACCAAACTATTCAGAAGAGATGCAGAAGTTGCAAGAACTTTCACAAAATCTCTGGTGGTGCTGGGACGTTGATGCAACAGAATTGTTCTCTTCAATTGACCCACAAGCATGGAAAACTGTGGAACACAATCCAATAGCTTTGATGAAGAACCTTTCTAAGTCTCAAATAGAGGCATTGGAAAAAGATACTGCATTTGTTGAAAAATTGAATTCAACATACGCACGCTTCAAAGAATATATGTCAGCAAAACCTGCCGACAATCATACAATCGCATACTTCAGCATGGAGTATGGCTTGACAAAGAGCCTGAAGATTTATTCAGGCGGTCTTGGCATCTTAGCTGGCGACTATCTGAAACAAGCTTCCGATTCTAATGCTAACATGGTGGCTATCGGTCTCTTATACCGCTACGGATACTTCGCACAAGATTTGTCAGTATGGGGTGAACAGCTATCACAATATATCCCACAAAACTTCTCATACCTCCCAATGGAACCTGTTTGCGATGAAAATGGCGATAAAGTCATCATCAGCATCGCTTTCCCTGGACGTTCTGTACATGCTGTGGCATGGCGCGTTCCTGTTGGCCGTATAAGTTTGTATCTCCTTGATACAGATATTGATGAAAATTCACCGGAAGATAGAGGCATCACAGGAAAACTTTATGGCGGCGATAGTGAAATGCGTATCAAACAGGAAATGTTCCTCGGTATCGGCGGTATCCGATTAATGGACAGAATCAATCTTAAACCTACAGTATATCACTGCAATGAAGGTCACGCCGCATTCTGCGGATTGGAACGTCTGAGCGTTTATATCACAAAACATAACCTCGACTTCGGCGTAGCAAAAGAATTAGTCAGAACATCAACATTATTCACAACACATACTCCTGTTCCAGCAGGTCACGACGTCTTTGAAGAACACCTTATGAGAACATATCTCTCTCATTATCCAGGTCGTATGAATATCAGCTGGAACGACTTCATGAACCTCGGTAAGATTCGTCACAACGACCCATACGAAAAATTCTCAATGAGCGTCTTGGCAACAAACCTCAGCCAGGAAGTCAATGGCGTAAGTAAAATCCACGGTCGTGTTTCAAGAGAAATGTTCCAACAAATGTGGCCAGGCTACTTCGCAGAAGAAAACCATATCGGCTACGTCACAAACGGCGTTCACCTTCCAACATGGACAGACTTCTCATGGCAAAGACTTTATAGAGAAGTTCTTGGTAAAGACTACATTGACGTACAATCAGATACAAAAGTATGGGAAAAGATTAACAACGTTGCTGACGAGACAATCTGGAATATCAAGAAAGACTTGAAACATAGACTCACAGAATATCTTAAAGTAAAGGTAGTTGAAGACATGCAACGTCGTCAAGAAAGCCCTTCTTTGATTATCAATACAATAGAAAACTTTAACGAAAACGCTCTTATCATCGGTTTCGCTCGTCGTTTCGCTACATACAAACGTGCTCACTTGTTGTTCAACAATATAGAACGTCTTGCAGAATTGCTTAACAATCCAGAAAAACCTGTTGTGTTCCTCTTCGCAGGTAAGGCACACCCTAACGATAAGGCTGGTCAGGATTTGATTAAGATGATTATCGAGACTTCAAGAAGAAAAGAATTTGCGGGCAAGATTATCTTCCTCAATAACTACGATATGGAACTCGGTAAGATATTGACCAGCAGCGTTGATATTTGGATGAATACTCCTACACGTCCTCTCGAAGCTTCTGGTACAAGTGGTGAAAAAGCAGTTATGAACGGAACTCTCAATCTCTCAGTCCTTGACGGATGGTGGGCAGAAGGTTATCGTGAAAAAGCAGGTTGGGCTCTTCAAGAAGAAAGAACATACAGTGACCAACGCTACCAAGATGAACTCGATGCCGAGACAATATACAATCTCATTGAAAACGAAATCGTTTCATTATATTTCAATAGAAACGAAAAAGATGTCCCAACAGAATGGGTTAAATATGTGAAGAACAACTTGATGCAGATTGCGCCAAATTACACAATGAAGAGAATGCTCGACGATTATTTTGCACAATATTATAATAAGCTTATTGAAAGAACTGATATGATGCGCGAAAATCGTTATCAGAAAGCATTTGAAATAGCAGCATGGAAGAAGAATGTAGAAGCTAACTGGGATAAGATAGAAGTTGAATCTATTAAGATTCCGGATCCAAATGTTAGATCACTTACTTTCGGTGATGTTATTATTGCGGAAGTGACTTTGAAGACACCAGGATTGAACAGAGGCGATGTCGGAGTTGAAATAGTATTTGGCGGACAAGATAGTAATGGTAACGATAAATTGATGCAAGTTGAACAGTTGCAACTCGTTGACTCAGGTGAAGGCTGGGCTCGTTATTATATCAACCTTCCATTGACAAAAGCAGGTGTGTTCAACTATACATTCCGAATCTATCCAACAAACGAAATGTTGCCTCACAGACAAGATTTCGCATTGGTAAAATGGATATAATTCAATTAGGAGTTAGGAGTTAAAAAGTCGTCGTAATGACGACTTTTTTTGTTGTATAAATTATAATAATTGAATTATATTCTTAGTGGCGAGCTTTTCTGTTTCTATTTTTCAAAAAAAAGGAGAAATGTTAACGGCAATTGAAAAAATCGATAATATTATCTAAAATATCGTTTTGGTTTGTGCGAACATTATTTCTATTTTTGCGTTGTTAATGAATGAAAATATAATTACAAATCAGCCCGAAGCACATGCTAAGGGCTCTTAACAAGAAAAACTATGAAAAAACTTCAAGATAATGTAACGATAATCACCGGCGGTGGTAAAGGTATAGGATTCGGTTTGGCATGTGCTTTTGCAAAAGAAGGTTCTAACATCGTTATCACAGGCAGAAACGAAGCCAGATTGTTGAATGCTAAGGAAAGACTCGAAGCAGAATACGGCGTCAAGGTTTTGGCGATGGTCGCAGATGGTGCCGACGAAACTCGTATAAAAGAAGTCATCGCTAAGACGATAGAGACATTCGGTAAGATCAACACATTGATTAATAATGCTCAGGCATCCAAATCGGGATTGTCGCTCATCGAACATACTAAAGAAGACTTTGATTTAGCAATAAACTCTGGATTATATGCCACATTCTTTTACATGCGAGAAGCTTTCCCTTATCTCAAAGAGACAAAAGGTTCTGTGATTAACTTCGCTTCTGGCGCAGGCTTGTTCGGCAAATGGGGACAGAGTTCTTACGCCGCTGCCAAAGAAGGCATCAGAGGGCTTTCAAGAGTCGCTGCAACAGAATGGGGACCTGACGGCGTGAGAGTCAATATGGTGGCTCCGCTTGCCATGACGGAAAGCCTCAAAGAATGGAAGGAAAACTATCCTGAACTCTTCGAGAAGACGATACAAGGAATTCCTTTAGGACGCTTCGCCGACCCTATGCAAGACATCGGAAGAGTGTGCGTGTTCTTGGCATCCGACGATGCTTCATACGTAACAGGAGAGACCATCACATTACAAGGTGGTTCTGGATTGAGACCATAAAAAAAGCGACCTTTGGGTCGCTTTTTTTTTAACTAAGAACCCAGACTCATAGACTTATAGACTCATAGACTCATAGACTTTTGGTGCCTTGGTGCCTTAAAAAAGTTCAAAAACCCAAAGCCAACGGCCTTAGTTTTTAATTATCTTTGCATCATGGAAACAACAATATCTCATTTGTCGTTGCATCTTGTTGGTAACAAGGCGGCGGAAGAAGGCCTAAGCTTATCGAAATCAAACGTCTCTCTGGATGGTGACATTAAAAATATATTGACAAAATTCTTTTTGAATGCGTTCACACCAGGCGAGTTCTTTCATTTCTATCACGACAGCGGAATAGAATATAATGTGGTTTATGGAGCAGTGTCGAAAATTTTTGAAGAGCCTACAGAATTATATGAACAGTCGGTAAATATTGCGAAATATCTTTATGAAAATAGTTCTCATCCTAAAATCAAAGGCGGTGAGTTTTATACAGTTTATTTTAAAGACTGTATTCATGGAAGCAACACTGTAGATGCCATCGGCCTTTTCAAGACAGAAAATAAAGATACTTTCTTGAAGGTGCATCGCGACAAACACAACTTCCAGCTCGAAAGCGAACAAGGCATCAATATAAAGAAACTTGACAAGGGATGTCTGATTTTCAATGTAAATGGGGGAGAAGGTTATTCGATTTCTGTCGTTGATAACACCAACAAAGGCACTGAAGCTCAATATTGGACCGACGATTTCTTGCATCTTCGTCAGTGTAAGAATGAATATGCTAATACGCATAACGTCATGGCGATGGCGAAGAACTTCGTTACACAGGAGTTGCCTAAAGAGTTTGAGGTGACAAAGGCTGACCAAATAGATTTGCTTAATAAATCATTGCAGTTTTTTAAGGAAAAAGACAATTTTGACATTGAAGAATTTGCTAATGAAGTCATGGAACAGCCTGAAGTGATTGAGAGTTTCCATAACTTTAAAAAGAATTACGAGGTGGATAACGACTTGTCGATTGACGATAACTTTATGATTTCAAACAACGCCTTCAAGAAACAGCAGCGTTCATATAAGCGAGTCATTCGTCTCGATGATAAGATTCAGATCATCATCGATGGCAACCGCGACAATGTAGAGCAAGGCGAGGATTCGAGAGGAAAGTATTATAAAGTTTATTATACCGAAGAAGAGTGATTTAGTTAAGAGTTGGGTATGATTGTAGAGACGTTTCAATGTTACTTAAAATAAACATACATTGAAGCGTCTTTTTTAATTTAGGTTCTAAATTAAAAAAAATCTTTTGTCTTTTGTCTTTTGTCTTTTGCCTTTTATTATATTTGCGAAATATTGAAAACAATTATAGAAGATGTTAATATCAAAAAAAGATAAGTTAGCGCTCACTTTCAAAGACGCAAAATATACCTACACACAACTTTTAAGATATTCTCAAATTTACGCAGATTCATTTTCAGCGGAATCTAAACCGGAAAAGGTTTTGATCTGTGCGCAGAATTCTCCAGAATGGTGCTTCGCATTCTACGGAACAATGCGCTGCAAGGCTATAGCGGTTCCTTTAGATGCACAGTCAACTAAGAAAGAAATAGAATATGTCATTAACGACTGTCGTCCCGACATCGTTTTCATTTCAGAAGACAAACTCGAAATGTTCAACGACATCAATCTTCAAGGTGCTCGCCTTATGACAAAAAACGATGTTGTTCTTTCTGATGACGCTAACATTCCATCGACAGATATTCCTATGGGGAAAGACAGCGACACGATGTTGATTAATTATACTTCTGGCACGACAGGCAATCCTAAAGGGGTAATGCTTTCTTTTAGGAATGTCATGTTCAATGTCGATTCTGTTAGTAAGCAGGTTCCTATTTTCCAGGAGGAAAGTAATGTGATGATGTTGCTTCCTGTGCATCATATTCTTCCTCTTTTGGGTAGCGTGGTGGCTCCGTTGTATATGGGTGGCACTGTGCATATCGCTGAGGCGATGAATGCCGAGTCGATTATCAAGACTCTCAACGCTGGAGAGGTGTCTATAATAATAGGTGTGCCTCGTCTCTACGATATGCTCGTTAAAGGAGTGATGAACAAGATAAACGCTTCTTTCGTGACACGTCTGCTTTATAAGATAACAAAACTCATCGGCAGCGATGCTGTCTCAAGAACGATATTCAGCAGTGTTCATAAGAAGTTCGGCGGCCATCTTAAATATCTCGTCTCAGGAGGCGCAGCTCTTTCTGTAGAGACTGCGACGATTCTTAAAACTTTAGGTCTCTATGTCCTCGAAGGTTACGGCATGACTGAGACCGCTCCTATGATTTCTTTTACTCGTCCAGGAAGACGTAAAATAGGCTATGCAGGTGAACTTCTCCCTAACATTGAAGTCAAGATTTCCGAAAAAGGCGAAATATGTGTCAAGGGCGATAACGTCATGCAGGGCTACTATAAGCGTGAAGAGGAAACTAACGATATTATAAAAGACGGCTGGCTCCACACCGGCGATATGGGTGTCCTTGATAAATACGGACTTAAGATAACAGGCCGTATCAAAGAGATTATAGTGACATCCAACGGCAAGAATATCAATCCGGAACTTCTTGAAAAAGAATTTATGAGTGAGAGCGCTTACGTTCAAGAGATAGGTATCTTCTTGAATGGAGATGCTTTACATGCTGCTGTCAGACCAAATATGGTTGCTATCAGACAGGTTGATTTGGATGCTATGGATGCTCTTATCAAGAAAGAGGTGGAACGTTTCAACGCAGAACAGCCTCAATATAAACGTATCAAACAATATCATATCATGTCGGATGAGCTGCCAAAGACTCGTCTCGGCAAGGTTCAGAGATTCCTCCTTCCTCATCTCGTCGACAAACCTAAGACTAATGCTGTACAAGAATCGTTGGAAGGAAAGAGCGAAGTATATAAGATGTTGAAAGCTTTCGTTGAAGATGAGACAAAGATGGTCGCTAACGAAAACGACCACTTCGAAATAGACTTGTCGATGGACTCATTAAGCAAGGTCTCACTTCTCGCTTATATCGAAAATACTTTCGGCATCAACCTCAACGAGGAACAAATGGAAAACCTCACGACATTGGCTAAACTCACTGATTATATAGAAAATAACGAGCATACTTTCAATACAACGACAATAACTTGGAAAGATATTCTCTCAACAAAAGTCGATGTAGAGTTGGAAAAGCCTGGTTTTACACAATGGTTTACATACACTTTCACAAAGATTTTGTTCTCGATTTGTTATCGCTTCAGAGTTAGAGGTAACAAGAAATTGCCAAATACACCATGTATTATCGTGGCAAACCACCGTTGTGCAATAGACGGTTTCTTAATTACTTACAACTTCTCACGCAAGGAAAACAAAGACATTTTCTTCTTCGCTAAAGAGAAACACTGGAGATCTAAGATAGCTCAGTTTATGGCAAGAAAGAATAATATCATCTTAATGGATATTAACAAAAACGTGCGCCAGTCATTGCAAGAGATGTGCGCTGTCTTGAAGAAAGGCAAGAACATCGTGATATTCCCAGAAGGAACACGTTCTAAAGACAATACGATGAGAAAGTTCAAGGAGACATTCGCAATCTTGAGTAAAGAGTTGAATGTGCCTATCGTTCCAGTCGCTATTGCAGGTTCGGAATCAGCATGTTATGGAAGCAGTATCGTTCCTAAGTTCTGGAAAAAAATCGATATCGACATCATGGATCCTGTCATGCCTTCTGAAGAGCAAAGCGTTGAAAGCCTTCGTGATAAGATTGCGTCAATGATTGAAAAACGTTTGAAAAAATGATAAAAAATATTATTTTCGATTTTGGTGGCGTGCTCGTGGATTGGAATCCGCATTATCTTTTCGATTCATATTTCAATGATATTGAAAAATGCAACTATTTCATCGAGAGCGTCTGTAATACAGAATGGAACGCCCAGATGGATAAGGGCAAGCCTTTTGAAGTCGCTGTGAAAGAGCGTATCGCTGAGTTTCCAGAGTTTGAAGAAGCCATAAGATTGTATCAGACCGAATGGATGAAGACGATGGGCGAGGAGATTCCGGGAATGTATGACCTTATCAAGTCTCTTAAAGATAAATATCCTGTCATCTACGGCTTGACAAACTGGTCGAACGAGACTTTCCCGATGGTACAGAAAGAATATAAAATATTCTCGTTGATAGATAATATCGTGTGTTCCGGCGACGAAAAACTTCTCAAGCCAGACCCTAAGATTTATCATACATTGTTGGAACGTTATAATCTTAAAGCCGAAGAGTCTGTATTCATCGATGATAATATTAATAATGTGAAAGGCGCTATAAATGTCGGGATGAAGTCGATTCATTTTATCAACGCTGAACAATTACGAAAAGATTTGAATGAATTATTAAATCAAGAATAATTATGAAAACAATAGAAATTAAGAACTTTGAATTATACACTACAGGTGTCATCAGTATTGCATGGAAAGAAAAAGACGAAGATATTTTTATCAATGTCGATTTAGACTTGGCTGCATTATTGAAAATGTTGAAGATGGAAGGCATCTCATACGAGAAAGTACAGCAAGTGTCAGAAAGTCAACAGCCATTGAAATTCAAGAAAGTGACAATATTGTTGTTCCAAGACGACGACAAACCAGGTCAATACTACACTTCAGAATGTATGTTTGAAGACGACGAGATAGATATTTTCCACGCTGAGATAAAAGAATAAGATGTCGGAAAAGTCAAATAATCAGATTATAATGCCCGATCTCCCTGACTTCGCAGCCATAGATTTCGAGTCGGCGAACGGAGATATTAGAAGCGCATGCAGCGTCGGTATCGTCATCGTGAAAGACAGGGAGATTGTGGACAGATTCTATAGTCTGATAAAACCTATACCTAATTATTATAGTTACTGGAACACCAAGATTCATGGAATCAAAAAAGAAGACACCGACGACGCGCCTGTCTTTCCTGAGGTGTGGCGTGAGGCTTCTAAATATGTAAGAAACCTGCCGCTTGTCGCTCATAACAAAAGCTTCGATGAGCGCTGCCTCAAGGCTTGTTTCGCGCATTATAGAATGCGTTATCCTAATTATAAGTTTTATTGCACCCACATTAATTCAGTAAAAGTCTTTCCGGATTTGGAAAATCATCAGCTTCATACCGTCGCAGCACATTGTGGTTTCGATTTGACCAATCATCATCATGCTCTCGCCGACGCTGAGGCTTGCGCTCATATCGCAATGGAAATTTTTAATAATTCATAATGCATAATGCATAATGCATAATGCATAATGCATAATTAGGAATTGATGTAGAGGCGCGTCAATGTTACCTTGAAAATAAACACACATTGACACGTCTGAATAATTTGAAAAATAAAAAATAAAAATCATGAAAAAAATATTGTTGTTTGCAGTTTGTTTCCTGTTATCATTTACCGCTTTTTCTCAAGGTATAGAATCGGTGTGTAAGTCAAAAGACTCATGTTGTGAACTAGGAGAAAAATTTGCTCCATATCGTATTGGTCTTGGTTTTCCATTGAGTACTTTTGATTTAGAAGATGGAGAAAAATATACGATAGCATTTTCCGTAGATGCGTTGATTGGCTCAGCTGGGAATATCAAAGGTATTGCTGTTGCAGGTGCAGAAAATATCATATATAATAATGCATACGGATTGCAAGTCGCTGGAATGGTCAATGAAATACACCATAATGCATATGGAATATCTGTGGCTGGATTGGCGAACTTGGCTGAATATTATTACGGAATTCAAGTCGCAGGATTTGCTAATGCAGGACGTAATTCCTTTTATGGAATGCAAATAGGTGGTGTTTTAAATTCATCATCAAATGCTAACGGCCTTATAATAGGCGGAGTCAACAATATTGCATTTGATACCCTTGATGGTATGCAGATGGCTGGTGTTGTGAATTATGCTAAAGAAGCGAGAGGCATCCAAATTGCAGGCGTGACTAATATCGCTGGTGAAGTGAAAGGTTTGCAGTTTGCTGGAGTTGCTAATATTGCCAAGAAAGTCAAAGGTGTGCAGTTCGCTACAATACTTAATGTCGCAGAAGAAAGTAATTTCCCTATAGCATTAATCAATATCATCAAGAACGGTAAGATGGGAGTCGCTCTTTCTTACGACAATATGAACAATACGATGTTGTCTTTCAGATCAGGAGGCAAATACTCTTACGGTATCTTGGGTGTTGGTTATAACAATAAAGTCAATGACGGAAGCAAGATTGTAGCGGAAGCAGGTTATGGTATCCATATTCCTGTTACAGATTGGTTTGAAATCAATAATGAATTCAAAGCAACATCGTTAGGATTTTCTAATGATAAGGTGTGTTACAATGCATCATATCTTCTCGCTCCATCGTTTACATTCTTGAATCATTTTAACGTCTTTGGCGGTGCAAGTTTCAATTATTTATATTCCAATTATGTAAATTCTGATGACTTATTGCCAAACAATTGTCTTTTGGAAAAGGATAACAGCGATAACAAACAAAGAATGTTTATCGGTTATCAGATTGGCGTGCAGTATGTGTTTTAGTAAATATTGAAAATCTATAATTTCAAAAGGTAAACAATGCGACTATTTGATGCGGTTTGTCGTTTGTTATCCAACAGTATGTTTTCCCCATTAATTCCATTGAATATAAGTCAGCATCGTTATGGAAAAAATTGTCTAATTCGTCATCTCCACAACTGAATCCAGAACAACTCTCTAAAATTTCTTTGCTGAAAGGAAGGAATGTACATTGTAAATGCAATGAAAAATTACACATACTTCTCAGAATTTAAAATTTTTCGATCTTTCGAAAATTTGCATAAAGACCTCGTTTTCTTCTTCTGATAATGTAGGTGTTTGCAATGACTTGTTTTTGTCAGCTTCTCTATCGAATCTTTCCGCTGACTTTCCATATAAAATAGGTGATGATTTAAAAAATGTTGCCATAACTTTCGGTTTTAAAATTATTTGCAAAAATAAAATCTTTTTCAATACTTGTCAAGGATTATTTTGTTAAAAATTATTAACAATCAGTAAGTTAGTTTGAATGTGTGATGCCGATGAGGATATTGGTTTTATTAAGTATATTTAATAAAAATCCATTTTAAAGAGTTTTTGTTAAGTGTACTTAATAAAAATCGTATTTTTGCATATGTGAATAAAATTTGGACAAAGACAATTTCAGATGTCTATTGTCCGTTGACTTAAAAATAAAAAAATATGAAAAAACTTCTTACCCTATTAATATGCTTCTTGGCATTATCATCTTTCGCTCAAAAAGTTGAACCTACTTGGGAGTCGTTGCAACAGCGTGGCTATCCTCAATGGTTCTCAGATGCAAAATTAGGAATCTTCATCCACTGGGGTGTGTATTCCGTTCCGGCTTTCGCTTCTAACGAAGGTTACGCTGAATGGTATTACAGCGGATTGATGAACAACGATTCTACTCGTGTCAACTTCCAAAAGAGAAACTACGGCGAGGATTTTGAATATCGTGACTTTGATAAAATGTTCAAGGCTGAGTTTTGGAATCCTGCAGACTGGGCTGATTTGTTCAAGAAGAGCGGTGCTAAATATGTGCTTCTCGTGACAAAACATCACGACGGCTACTGTCTCTGGGACAGCGAATATTCTCCAGAATGGAACAGCGTAGTAGGCGGACCAAAACGCGATATCGTCGGTGAACTCACTGATGCTGTCCGCGCTAAAGACTTGAAGATGGGATTCTATTACTCTCTTCCAGAATGGACTAATCCAATGCACAGATGGTACATCGACCCAGATGATTCTATCGCCAATTATGTCGATAATCACATGATTCCTCAATTCAAAGAATTGGTTACAAAATATCGTCCTTCTATCATCTTCTCTGACGGCGAATGGCGTAACTCCGCTGAGCAATGGCACGCTGCCGAACTCATTGCCTGGTATTATAACACAGTAGGCGAGGAGGCTGTCGTCAACGACCGCTGGGGACACGGCGCGCAATATGGTTTCCGCACTCCAGAATACAGCGCTGGTATCACACAGACCGACAGACCATGGGCGGAATGCCGCGGCATAGGCCGCTCTTTCGGACTTAACCGCAATGAGCCGCTGTCCAACTATCTCACCTCTAAAGAACTGATTCGTCACTTCGCTAAGACCGTAGCAGCAGGCGGCGGCATGACACTCAACGTCGGCCCTGCAGCAGATGGTATCATCCCGATGATACAACAAGAAAGATTGTTAGACCTCGGCAAATGGCTCGAAATAAACGGCGAGGCAATATACGGAACTCGTCCTTATACAAAATTCTACGAAATGAAAGAAGTGACATTGAATAGAATAGATTCCTTGATAGATTTCAACTGGCACCGTAACTCGCCTGATAAAGCGATAAGCTACGATAACTTCAGCGCTACCTGGACTGGTGTTTTCGTTCCTGAAAAGACAGCTACATATACTTTTGAAGTGGAAGTCGATGATAACGTGAGATTAACTGTTGACGATAAGGTCATTATAGATTATAATCCTTCAAAAGCTAACGAACAACAAAGCGACGCTGACCAAGCCAAAAACTGGAATTCTACATCAGCGACAATGAAACTTAAAGCCGGGGAGCCTTATTCTGTAAAAGTTGAATATCAAGAGAAAAACATCGACGCTATGATGCGACTTTATGTCTCTTCCAAAGATATGGCGAAATCAATTTTAAAACCTCTTGATGGTTTCATGGCAGAATATAAGTGCGAGCAGCCATACGTTTGTTACACGACAAAAGGCGAGGACTTATATGCTATCGCGATAGATTATCCACAAGACGAACTCATTCTTGAGATTCCGCAGCCAAATGAAAATACAATAGTTACTATGTTGGGTTGTGAAAAGATTTTACCTTGGAAATATGAAAACGGCAAGATGATTATAGACACGACACCTCTGAAATATAACGATTTGAAAAGCGATGCGGCGTGGGTGTTTAAAGTTAATAAGTTAATAAGTCAATAAGTCAATAAGTCAATGAAATATATAGCTACTTTGTTTTTGGTTTTGATGATGGTGTCTCATGCTACATGCGGAGTTTTGTTATGGCGACGTCGTAATGAAACAGGGGACTATTCCCGTTATATTCAGGCTGTGCTTAGCTGGGCGTCATCGTTTTTCACAATGACATTCATCTTTCGTACCTGGGCTGAGACCACAACAGCCGATGGTGCCTTCTTTGAACCAGAACATACTTTCGTACCTATTATTTTCCAGATGACGTATTTCTTATATCCGTTGGAAGTAATTCGCCCAACTGTAGGTCGTACCAAAGTTTATGCGATTCTTTTTGCACCTCTACTTTTGTTGGTAAGCGTTGGGTTATGTGCAGGAATTGAATATACACCTTTATATACTTACACTGACGTCTGGAATCATATCGGTGAGTTTAATGTGTTGTTACGTCTGTTTGCGCTCGTAATGATGTTGTTGTATTGTTTCTCGCTTCTTCTTGTACCATACGACTGGAAACAAAGCTGTGCCGACAAAAAGTTTATTATGTCTTATGCACTTGGCTTTTGCCTGATAGGATTGTTACATTTCATAATACAAATCACACACATGTACCAATTTGTACTTTTGCATCAAATAGCATGGTTCGGATTTTTCATGTTGGTAGCATATTATGAATTGAAGGAACGTCTTTTGGTTCCGCATACTGCGGCTGAGCAGGAGATTGCAGAAGCCCCACAGTCCTCAGAAGATAAACTTTGGGCACAGATATTATTGTCGTTAGATATGAATGATAAATGGCGTAGCCCAGAACTGAGCTTGACATCTTTTGCTGAACAATTAGGCACCAATCGTACTTATGTGGGAGATGCTTTCAAACGAAATACAGAAATGACATTTGTCGAATACATCACGCATCGACGTATCGATTATGTTGTGGAGACATTGAAGTCAAAACCTGATGTTAATATTCATGAGTTGTTCAACTATGTCGGATATCGTCAGCGTTCCACTGCATGGAGAAATTTTCAGAAAGTGACAGGAATGACACCTCATGAATTTTTGGAAAGTATTAAATAATGAAATCGCCCGTTTCTTCGTAGAAACGGGCGATTTTTGTTTGTTATGTAATATTGTAACAGGCTTTTGTAATATTGCAACGCTACATTGTAATATTGCAACATCAGAAATTTTGCGGACTTTTTCTTTGTCCTTACCTTTGCGCAAAATTTTGCAGAGGTACAAAATATTCAAAAATATTGGAATTGTATTGTGACTATATGCGACTTGAGTTTTACTATATATACCTCTCTATTATTACTTCCTTGAGAATACAGGAAAAAGAATTACAACATAAATTTAAACAATGAAAAGAAAGTTAATTATACTAAGTCTCATGCTTAGTTTTCTTGCATTCATCAATGAGATGCAGGCGCAAAACGATGCGTATTTCCAAGACGAGAGCAGTCATGAGCTTCGTTCTCCGGAAGATGGCGAAGGCCTCGACTTCGACGACATGCTGCCGACAGGAGGCTACGGCTTCACCTTCGACCTGTTTGACGAGAACATCGGCAACTGCTTCGAGTTCGACAACTTCGGCAATGAACTGGATTACAATAGCCTCGAGTTCGGCGACTTCGACATGGCAGCCGATGACGTTTCCTTGGGATGCGGAGTGATGATTTTGGGATGCCTCGCTTTCGCTTTCGCAAGATCAAGGTCACGGAGCCTGTCGAAGTGATGGAACGAGGATGATTTGTGTAACCACAGATTGCACAGATTACACAGATTTTAGGAAATGATGTAGAGACGCGTCAATGATTCCTATGAAAATAAACACACATTGACACGTCTGATTAATTAGGAATTACGAGTCAGGAATTAGATTGACAATTAACATTAGAGAAAAAATAAATAAAAATAATTAACAAAAGCCAACGGCCAACAGCCAATGGCCAAGGTTCAAAAAATACAAACAATGAAAAAGACATTTACAATTTTAATGGCATTGATGGTTTTATGTTTCACTCAATGCAAGAAGCCAATTGATGAACTAACTGGCAGAAAAGTGAAGGTGAGTTGTACTATACCTATAAACAAAGGTAGCAAGTCTGACTTAACTAACCTTATGGAAGACGGCTCGATAAAATGGAGCACAGGCACAGAAAGAATCTATCTCGCTTTACCAAACGAGACAAATCCTCAGATTATAGAGCTTACAGCTTTTTCTACATTACAATCGAGCGAACTTGCCTTTGAAGGCGAGGTTGATGAAAACCTTATTGAAGTAGGCGATGAATATGAAGTATGGTACTTGGGTAATTCCAAAAATCTTGATGTTCCATACATTACAGAAAACAAAGTAGGCGAAGACGAAATTATAACAAGCGTAAGCGGTAGCATAGCGAAACAAAGCGGCAGCATTGGAGATTTGGGCTATTGCCATATAGCTAAAGTTAGTGTTACAGCTGTTGAAGAAGACGGAGAAATAATACTTCCGTTACGTGGCGTATTGAAGAACCAGATCGCTATAGCGTATCTTGATTTGGACAGCGTTGCGGAATTAAGCGGAGCTGCTATAAAAGGCACTGAATATAACCTCCAATATAACGACAGCACAAATAAATACGATTTCGTTGTTACAGAAAGTGCAACAGCGACAATAAACGTAACAGCTGGTACAGCAACATCATTTATAGTCTTATTGCCAAATGAAAACAATAATGTCATTTTAAAAAGCAGTAAGGGCGGCTATGAGTTTAAGAAAGGCGTAGAAAGTAACAAATTCTACTACAGATATATATCTAACGTGGAAAAAGGTACTTTGCGTTGGGAAGAGATGGATGAAGAAGAACCAGAAGAACCAGGAACACCAGATCCAGAAGTGCCATCAAATCCTCCAGGAACTTTTACAGTTAATGGTGTGACCTTCACTATGATAGAAGTGGAAGGCAATGATGATATCTCTGACTATTATATTGGCGAAACAGAGGTGACACAAGCATTATGGCAAGCCGTTATGGGCAGCAACCCAAGCAACTTCAGCGGTAATCCTCAAAGACCAGTGGAAAATGTTTCTTGGAATAAATGCCAAGAATTTATCACGAAATTAAATGAACTTACAGGCAAAACCTTCAGACTGCCTACAGATGCGGAATGGCTATATGCAGCAAAAGGTGGAAATAAATCTCAAGGTTACACATACAGCGGAAG
>JAGBVS010000047.1 GCA_017630195.1 Bacteroidales bacterium
CAAGACCCATTAGCGGAATATAAAAAGAACAGCGATTGGAAAAAGTTTGAAGACATTAGAAAGAGGATTGAGACATTAGATGTTGTGCCAAACGGCGTTGCTTGTAGTATGTTTAATGCAGGGATTGCAATGAACCTCGGTATATATCACATCACATCAAAAGGCGGTTGGGAAAGAGAAGCTAAGTGGTATGAAAAGATTGTTATTGAATATTGGCTTAAAAAGCAGACATTGATACATCACTGGACAGGCGACTATAAGGGCGACTTTACTGGAAACTTTGTAAAGCTGCCTCTTCTTCACGGCCATCCAGGGCAGTCAGACTGGTATGAAATCACATCACCTGATAAGTCATACTGCTTTACAAAGCCTGATAAAGATAATGTAAGAAGTCCAACAGTCAACTTTGCAACTAAAGAAGAAGCAGAGAACTTTTGGGCTACATTACAAACAAAGTTTTATAAGTTCATCAACTTTAAATGCCGCTGCACAACTACGCCACCTTTTGAATGCTTACCTTGGTTAGGAGATTACACCCACCCTTGGACGGATAAAATGATATATGACTTCTTTAAGCTCACTGATGAAGAAATCAAGGAGATTGAAGCTAATGTTTGACCACATAATAATGAATCCTCCTTATGATAAGAACCTTCATCTAAAGATTCTTAGAGAAGCTATGAAACACAGTGATGACATAGTAAACTTGTCCCCTATTAGATGGCTACAAGACCCTCTTGCTGAGTACAAAAAGAACAGTGATTGGAAAAAGTTTGAGGATATAAGAAGAGGATTAAGCTCACTCGATATATTGACAAAGAAGGAAACAGATGCCGCTTTCGAGATAGCTTGTGAGCCAATAGGTATTTACCACTTTAATGGTGAAGCTCATTATGAGCCAGACCTCAGCTTCGGAAAGCGCATTATGGAAAGAACTGAAAAGTTTTACAGCGACTATATGAAGCACGAAGAAACACCATACTGGGTGCCTGTTGCTCGCTTTCACTGGACGATAGGCGGTGCTGAGTACTTTGAGCCTTTTACATTAGCTTTGTCTGAAAACGGTACTTATGCCAAAAGTGGCTGGACGAAAGGACTTCACGACACCTATGAGATATTTTATTTTGATACAGAAGAAGAGTTAAAAAACTTCAAAGAGTTCTTGCGGCTAAAGTCTTATATGTGGATTTTGGGACATCTGCTTGTTGGTAAAAGACTGCCAACAAAATACATACCTATGATGCCCGACTATACCCACCCTTGGACTGATGAAATGTTGTACAACTACTTCAACTTAACTGAAGAAGAAATCAAGGAGATAGAGAAAAATGTTTGACCACATAATAATGAATCCTCCTTATGATAAGAACCTACATCTAAAGATCCTCAGTGAAGCTATGAAACACTCAGAAGATGTTGTGAACTTGTCTCCAATCAGATGGTTGCAAGACCCTCTTGCTGAGTACAAAAAGAACTCTGACTGGAAAAAGTTTGAAGACATAAGAAAGAGGATTGAAACATTAGATGTTGTAAGCGCGGAAGATGCACAAGCTTTCTTTGGCTCAGGACAATATGAGAACTTAGGCGTTTACCACCTTACTGAAAAAGGCGGAGCTGACTTGCTGCCAAAGCCATTTATTAGTCAAGGGCTTTTTGATAAAGTTAACTTGCCAACATATCAAGGAAAATATAAATCATTGTATGATGTTTTCAAAGAAGGACATTGTGACTTTTCAAGACCTTTTGTAAAGTTTTCACCGTTGCAAGGTGGAGTAGGTCATAAAAGTTGGTACAATATAATGAGCCCACAAAAAGAACTTGCTTTTACAGATAAAGTTGTAAAAGGTAAAGGAACAGCTTTAGGAACTGTGAACTTCGACACTCAAGAAGAAGCAGAAAACTTCTTTGCTTATTGTCAGACAAAGTTTGTAAAAGCTTGTAATGGCAATGTAAAAACGAACATTAGGTGGCCTGGGTATGCAGTCCCATTTATGCCCGACTATACCCACCCTTGGACTGATGAACAACTTTACAACTTCTTTCACCTAACAGAAGATGAGATAAAAGAAATAGAAAAGGAGATAAAATAGATGAAAAAGATTTTATTAGTAATGATGGCCTTGTGCTGTGTGGCTTGTGCTAAAGTTGAACAAGTTGAACAAGTTGAACAGAAAACACTTGATGAGAATCAAGTAGGTTGGTGGATGCAGGAAACTGAGATTGAGATTCCAAAGACAGAAGCTTTTCCTAAAGATGCAATACTGACGGAGGCAAAATAAAATGTTTATTAAAATGTTAAAGAAGTTTATAGGAGAAAAGTTTAATGTGGAAATCAAAGATAACAAATCAAACAAGAAAAAAAAATAACGCTGAAGACCACTCTATAGCAGGCAATCACAATAAACAAGTAAATGGCAACTTAGCTGAATGCTCAAAAGCTGTGGACTTCTTTTATGACAATGCTGACTTAGAGAAGTATTATGTGTTGTGTGATAAAGGAGAACAAAACACTCCAAAAGCAAAGGCGTTACGAAAGACTTTAGAGAAAAGAGGCTACGACTTAGAGGACTAAAGCAAATGCGGGGCTTTTTACACCCCGCATTACTATGGAGATAAACTAATGGAAACACTTACAGTGATTTTTGATTTGATAGCTATCATTATTAGTGCTGTTTCTATAGCATTGTGCATTAACATTATTAAGGAAACAAAAGAATAGTTGTGCTTATGATAATGGCAGCTTGGCTGTCGCTAGAGAATGTTGTATAACATTGTGTATAGGAGGATAGAAAATGTTAGAAGAAATCATCATTGCAACACCTGATGAAGTCATCGACACCATCATTAAGTATGGTGTCACAATGGACTTTATG
>JAGBVS010000048.1 GCA_017630195.1 Bacteroidales bacterium
CAACCTCCAATATTTTTTAAATTTGGAAGCAGCTAATTGCCCATTATACAAACGCAACAACTTGGTACAACCAAAGAATGGTGTTGCTCGCTGCTTCCTATTAATATAGTAGAAAATGTGTTCGATTTTGTCAAATTATTCAATGTAGAATCCGCTGTTTAACATTGCATCAATTGCATCAAGTTCATTTGCCATTGCTGGCGCTTCAACATGTGCATTAACACACTGACAAAAACCACTGCATTGTGATAGCTGAAGTGGCTTCATTGTAGGTAATCCCATTGTCAGCTCCATATCAGATGGATTTATAACAGTATCATGTGCAACTGTATAGCATGTAACATTCAGATCAAGGCCAGCACCAGCACCACCACCAACACCGCCAATGCATGAATTATTTCTACTCATTGCAACATCAATAGTGTTATATGCAGCTTCAATTCCGGTCATTGCAGTATCAGCAACGCCACCAGCAATTGCAACCGGATGAAGCTGTGAAGCTGCTGAAAAACCAGCATTGACTGTTTTGTGAAGTCCTTCAAAAGCTGTTTGAGCAATTGCACCAGCACTTGCCTGTTGTGAAATTCCAATTGGATAATTTGCACTGCACTGACCACCATATGATCCAATTATCTGATCGCCTGATACAATCTGATAGCAAACGCACCCATCTGTTGCAGTTGCTGAGTATTTAACAGTGATACTTGACTGCTGCACAAGATTATCTGAAGCAAGCGCAACCATTCCGACAAGTGGCAGATATAGATAAACATCTTCGCAATAAGATCTTCTCCAATCAGAAAAATGCCAGGGAATACCAACAGTTATACTCCCTTTAACTGGTGATGCGTTTAATGTAAATAAAGACAAGCCAGTATCAAACTGTCCAAGAAATAGTTCTTTTCCGGTATTTACAAATGGTGTTGGGAAAAATGGCACCCATATACATGACCTTATACATGAAGGCGCTGCTTCATAAGCATTTCCGACAACTCCAGTTCTTGTCATCATCTGGCCTAAACTTTCAAGTCCATCTTCAACTGAAGAAAAATCATAAGTATCGCCGATAATATCATTTACAATATCATCTGACCAATCATTGATTCTATCAAGAAGTGCATGAAGGTTTGTAATATCAGCAGCAAAAGTATTGCATCCATCTTTACCGACACATGTTAAAACATAAAATCCGCTTTCATTAAATAATGAAGAAATTGCTGCTGTCTGTTTTGCTGCTGTTACGCTTTTAAGCACCGGAAGCCTTGTATCTGCAAGCCACGCGCCACCACTTACTGAAGAATATGCAACATACTGTGTTGATGCAAGAATTTCAGATTTATATGTTGCCAGCGGATCCAGCACGCAATCAATTTCAGATAAGCCATTGTGAACACTTCTGATATCAGTAATGAAATAATAGCGGTTGCCCCACTGAGCATAGTTATAATCAAAATCATCACCTGTGATAATAAAAGTTGGCGCATCAATTGATGTTGTTTCCTTCAGTTTTACTGTGCGCTGGTCTGACAGACTCGCTGGTTGCTTTGTTGAATTTCTTCTTTTTGAAAAAGATCCAAAATTAACTGTTGGCATTGCGTACCTCCTTGAATCCATTTAGATGTTTCTTCTTTATTATAGAAGGAAAGTTTACAGTGCATTCATCAAGATCAACTTTCGACAACATTCCTTTAAGCTGTCCAGCGTTTGACTTCTGCCACATAGCATAATCTTTTACATATTCCGGCTTTTTTCCATAGCGTGCAACCCATAATGAAAAGCGCCCTTCAAGCCTTTTCAGGTTCAGACGATCTTTAAATCCTGAAATATCTGATGCATATATTCCAGCAAAATATCCATGCTGTTCAAGCGTTTCACAAAATGAAATGGCTGCATCTGTCGCGCCTTCCTTGTGAACAGTTGCAACTGTTTCAATATCTGCATAAACCGGAAATTCAAAAGAATGGCCTTTCATGAGTTTTAATATATGCATTGCGCACTCATGACCAATAACAGAAGAAATGAAATCTTTTCCGGTATCATAATAGCAGCCAACATTTAGTTTGGCCTTTTTTGCTGCCTTATAATACAGTTCAAATTTAGGATCTTTATAGAATCCTCCATTGTTTCCGCCTATGCGCAGAATAACAAAATCAATTCCTTCTTTTTTAAGATCATCAAAAGATGAAACAGTGTTCCACCTGGATAAGTCGATGCCCTGTTTAATCATCCGAATCTACCCCCAATTTAGTGCATATCTTGATCATAACTTTTGTGTTATTTTCAACTGTCTGTCTTAGCTTGTCAATTTCTTCCTTGTGTGCTTCATTTGCTTTATTATTTGAATAGATCAAATAAATGCAGCACGCAATCGGAAAGCCAAGTGAACCAATTAGCTGTGTAATTGCTGCCATATCCATGTTTTAATCCTCCATAATTTTGAAATAAACAAAAAGAAGGACACTTGATGTGCCCTTCTTCAGGTAGTAGAAACAATTGCTGTTGGGAACATCTGTTTCTACTATTATAATATTAAATTCATCAGATAAGTTCAAGTGTGATGAATTCGCGCCCAGCGTTTGACTTGCCCACATTCACTTTAACCTGAACAGTGACGGCTTCTGTTTCCTGATCGGCTGCAAGATCATTCATGTAATCAATGATAAGATCAAGACCTTTTATGGCTGTTCCTGAGATAGAAGAAAATGTTCCTTCTTCAGCTGAAATCAGGCCGACTTCTCTTTCTTCTCCGGTTTCTTCATCAATCCTGGTTGTGATAGCTGCTCCGGTAACAGTAAGAATCTGATTCTTTACCTTCTGTAGTGGTGTTGCAGAAACTGAATTGATCTCATCCTTCTTTGTGAAATGAAATGCTTTGTTCATATTTAATACCTCCAAAAAATATTTTTGTGTGCGACTGTTTCAAAAGACGTAAATTCATATTTATATAATATCAGCCCAACCTGATACTATTGCAATAGGTAACTAAAAAGGGAATAGAAGAAAATAACGGCTATAACAAAGAAATAAAAAGCTTTTGATACATCCTCTAAAAATATAAAGCGCCTAAATTGAGGGCTTCTGAATGTATTAATTGTATCAGCAATTGTGTATATCAGCCAGTAAATAACACCAGCTGCAAGCATTGCAAACCATATATATTTTATCATTCTTTTTCATCCTCCATTAAAACATTTAAACATTCATCCATATCTTCATTAAACTGTTTGCATAATGAATATAGCAAATCAATTTTATTTGTTTTAAGATATTTTGGCGCTTCCTTAAAAAACTCATAAATTGTTTTATCCTTTTCTTTATCAATATTCAGTTTGAAATATAGTCCTTTAATCATGTTCTATTACCTCTATAATTGCATCAAGTACTTCTTCAGTTAAATCAGACATTTCTATATGATTAAGACCACCAAAGTGATAATGATTTTCTTTTTCATTTCTATATGCCAGTATTGAAGAATCTGGTAATACCACTTCCACACCTGATTTAATTAGTAACTTCTCTATTATATTCATAAGATCTTTATCAGATGTTTCAAAAAATAATGGTCGTTTGTGTTCTTTACTATCAATTATTATCATTTGCAGCACCTCTTCTTTTATCCCAGGCAGCCAAAACACGTACAATAATACCAGGATCTTTTTGCATAAGAAAATGTGTAAGAAGATCATACATCTTTGCAAGTTTTTCAGCATTGCCATGTATTGAAATATCACATCCATCTGTATTTTTCAGGTCAAACATATAAATGTAATCTGTTAAATCAGACATTTTCAGGATGTTATTTATATTATGAATAACTTCCTTTGCTTCTTCTGTTTCATTCAGAATGGCCTGGTGTAGGCCCTTCTGATCTTCAATGATTATTCTGTAACTCATTTGTTTAGTTCATCCTCCAGTTCTTCTATTTCATAATATAAATCAGTATCACGATCAAGTAAGCGTGATTTTTTGACTTTTAACTTCTCAATCAATGAATCAATCCTGTTTAAATCATTATAAATTTTATCGCGTTCTTTTGTTTTAGCTTCAATTGCTGCTTCAATGTTGGCTTTGATCATCTTAAAATTACCTCATAGAATCTGAATGATTCGATATGCATATATCTGTTATCATCAACATCTAATCTTTGAAGTACCAGGTCATCACGATGATATATGATAGCAGTTCTTTCAGTATCAATCTGAATATCATATAATTCACTATCAGTTTTTTCAGTATTAAAAATTGTTCGTGATCCAAGTTTTTTAATGATTTCATCAATCAGATCATGATCAACACCATTAATAAATATTTTCATGTTCCCAACCTCCTGAAAGCGTTTTATTGTTCTTACAAGGATATTCTAATATAAAGGATATTCTTTTGTCAACATTAAATATCAAAATATTTTCTATAATTGATTATCAGGTCATACATGGAATATTTTTCAAATTTAAACTTTTCTTCAATGCATGCTTCACGCAGATCAATGAGATAATCATAATAGAATTTCTTCTGTTCATTCTCACGATTAAGATCATAAGAAAAGTAAGCTTTTGCTTGTGTGCTGCACATGTAGTAAAAACCCTTTTCTTCATTTAAATATATATAGTAGTAATGTGTTTTATACTTCACTTCCAAAAGTGGCTTGCTTTTTCTGATGGATCTTTTTGTAACGTTCGTAAAGTCATTATGTACAAAGTGACCGCCAAATGATTTTTCCCACCAGGCAGTGCCATACATACCCTTCCAAATACCTTGTTTTTCTTCATCCTGAATCGGTACTTCTTCATTAGTAATATGATGCAGTAAGATATCACGGTTTTCCAAATATAAATGTGTTTCTTCTGACTCATTAAGCTGCGCAAGTTCATCAAGTATTTCAAGTTCCCTGGTTACCGGAACAGAAATCTGTTCTGCATTTGCAAACAGTAACAGTTTTAGTGGTTGTCTACCACGCTTTAATCTATCTCTTGAAACAGTCTGATATAGGTCAAGAAGGTTTTCACCTTCAGATTTCTTTATACGTTCACCCAGCTGCGGAATGAATTCATCAAATACCAAAAACTCTACTTCAGTAAAATCATTTCCTTTGAAAGTCTGAATTTTATTGAATGATAAGACATAAGCAAGAAGTTTTCCACCTGGTTCTCCGTCTGCATTGGCTTCATAGAATGCCCCAAAACCATCGTCAATCTGAACACCGACAACTCTAATATTCTTATCACGCTTTAACGCCTTATATGGTGACTGATCCAGGTTAATTGATTCTTCTTCTTTTAATATTCGTGCCACGTCTTTATCTGTTCGTTTCATATAGATAATGGGAAAGTTGCAATAATAAGCAAGCCACAAACAGGAATAAGTTTTACCTGGGCCACGCTTTGACCATACCACATAACACCATGCAAGCGGAAACATGAGCATATCCGCCAGTATGTGATAATATGTATCAAACAGATTTTCATACTTTTCAAAATCTGCTTTCAGCCAAGGGAAATATTTTTTGTTTTCTTCAATCTGCTTTTCAGTTATTTTCATCATATATTTGCACCTCTATTTCTTCATCAAATAATTCTTCAGCATGTTCATATTTTTGTGTACAATCAAGTTTATAATCGCCTGGAAGAAGATCAATTGAATCAGCTGTTTCATTTCCATCTTCATCAATATAAATATCTGAAGCAAAATATACATGCTGCTTCTTTCCGGTATCTGTCCCTTTAAAGATGAAATTTTGCGTAAAATTGGTAAGATCATCATTTAAACACTTTGCACCTGTCTTTTTAGGAACGCCAGCAACAGTTATATGTATCTGTCCATCTTTTAAACATCTTCCAGCATATCTTTTTGCACCCATTACTTTGAATTCTGTATAATCATCTTTTAATGGCTTATGTTCTGCAATGCCAAGTGTGAAAACATGGCCTTCAATTTCTACGCTGTCATAGCCGTTTGCTCTTAAAAGCTTTAAACAGTTTTCATTATATGCTGCAATCTTTTCAAGATCCCAACCATGTGCATAAGCTGAGTCTGTATCGTTGTATAGTAAAAGACCGCCTTCACTTTCAGGCTTTACACATTTATTTAGTTCATGCACATTTCTGAATGCATATGATGTGACCCAGCAGCCCCAAGCAAAATTTAATATAGAAGTTTTCTTTTTCAAGAATTTATCATATTCTTTTCGCATCTGCTTTTGATGTTCCTTTTCGTTCACAGTTCCATCCTCATTAAGTGGTATATCAGGCTTATATATTTCTGTCAGATCCAGTGAATCAAAATCTTCTTTTATTACTTCCTTGATTGATTTCTGTACACACATACCATAGCAGCCATTTACCTGATACTTTTTAAGTGTTCTTAATACTTCCATGCTTTCATCCTTTTCAACATCAACAGTAAGTTTGCACTTGTCAACAAACAGATTAAATATGAAATCAGTAAACCATCTTGGAAGATAATCTTTTGCAGCTGCTTCAACTTCAACACAAAGTGACCCTTCAAAAATATACATATTGTCTATAACTTCCAGGTCAATTTCATTTAAATATATTTCAAGATAATCACATTCAAGTATTCTTCCATTATCAAGCACCGGATTGATGCATGTTCCTGGTACACATTTTGAAAATTGAAGCGCTGGCATTACATGATCCGGATTCTTTAACTTCACCTTGTATCCAATAAGCTTAAACATGAATGCAGTACTGTCTGAAGCTTTTAATATTTCATCTATGCTGCAATCACGCATTTTGTTAAACGATTCCATTGGATACTTATAAGCCAACATGCAAAATGGATAAGAGGAAACGAAATCGAAACATTGAACAAGAAATTCTGCTGCTTCAGGATCCAAATCTTTTAACAGATCTTCATCAATCAGTGTATCTATTTCAAATCTATTTGCATGGACATATCCACCATGAAATAATTTAGTCTGTTTTATATACTGCTCAAACGTCGGCGCTATCCGGTTAAATAAATCTTTTCCACCATTTTCTTTTGCAATATGATATAACAGATCGCGGATAATTCCGGTTGATGTAAAAGGCATTGAATAGATTCTTTTATGAATCATCTGCATTGTTTTATCAATGCATTCAACACCAGCCAGCACATCATATTCAATATACTGTTTTTCGTTCTTAGAAAATTTTTCATGCTGTGTTCTAAACTTCAGATAATCCCATTTTCCGACAGCCTTTTTGTGTTCAACATCAAGATCATTGGCCCAGCGTTCAAGTGACCTTTGCGCAAGTATCAGTGAGTCACGCAGCTCAATACCATTTGCAAACTGAAGATATAACGGATAATGTGGTTTTATATTCAGCTGCTTTTCAGGCTTGCCAAGATCTCGATACAAAAAGCGCCTAGTGAACCAGTGATCATAAGCGAGATTGTGCGCATACATCACAGTGATTTCACCCTTCATAGAATCATGAATCTGCTTCATGGTAGAAACAAGTGTGCTAGGCTTATGCCCCCATAAACTTACTATATTAATATGAAACGCCCTGATTGTTAAAGTCCATGCAACAACATGATTTTCTCTTGCTTTATGACCTGATGGAAGTGCAGATGATTGTTTGCTTTTTGATAATTTCTTGCGTGATGTTTCAGTGTCGAACATGATAATGCAATCATTGTAAGTTTTATTCTGTCCGCGTCCTGGTCTTTTGGTATACATGATATTATCCAGGATGGCATAGTTAAACATACTATGATGCACAAATTCATAGGGAATATTTTTAGAGATATATTCTTGTCGGAGTAGATATAATTCAGATTGTTTCATGTTCCCAACAGCACCACCTTTTACTTACGCTGAAGTAATGATTTTACATCTTTCTTATAATAGCGCAGCATATTATTGACTGTGTTTTCCAGGTTAATGTTCTTTGTCATTTTTCCTGTTACTGGATCTTTTTCTTCAGGTATTATAATTGAAATTGGCTGATGTTCCTGAAGTGCGCGCTTTATCTGTTTTCTGTTCTTTTGAATAACACCAATTGCTTTTAGTGCTGTTGCAGATGCCTTGCGTGCTCCGGTCTTTTTCCAAAGTACAGTATCAAAAACTGTTGCTGTTTTGCTCCAGGTCATATCAACATCATACTTTTCACGGATCGTATCAGCACGCTTCTGAAATATCACATCAATCTGTGATTTTGTTGATGTTGGAGCATTCAAAAATTCAAGCACGCGATTGATATCTTTGTAAATGGTATTCAGATTGGTGTCAGGTGATAACCTTCTGTTAAATCTTGTTGCTTCTTCACCAAACATTCCGCGGATATCGCGCTGCGCTTTTGCATATGCCCATTGTGTTACTTCTTTATAGCCTTTTTTCTGTGCAAGATCTTCAAGTGCACGCAGTCTATTATCGGCTGCTTTTGCAATCTTCCGGTAGAATTCCAAGTATTCAGGCTTCTTTGTCCATGATTTAGAGTTCTTATATTGACGTTGAAGCGCTTCAAATTCAGATTGATAGTTTTTTATCTCACCAATTCTTGCCATTGCTATTACCTCCTCTTATATTAGAATATCCTTTAAATGATCTTGTTTCAATCCGAACATTCATTCGCACTGCATCCCAACCTATATAAGTTATATAACACAAATAACAACGTCACCTGGGCCAGTGTTACCATGCGCAACCGGGCCTAGTGTTACCATGCGCTAACACACGAACACATGTTCTATGGG
>JAGBVS010000006.1 GCA_017630195.1 Bacteroidales bacterium
TAAACTTTTTACAAAATAACAAATAATCTTAATCAATTCATAATTCATAAATAAAAAACCTCAGAACTTCTATATGAGATTCTGAGGTTTTGAGTTTTTAATATTCTGAGTTTCTTTATATTTCTTCCGACAAGAAATCTCTTATATAAACATGTTTAATTCCTTGATATGTGTTCTCAAACGAGCGTTCACCTGAAACGACAATCTTAGGATAATTATCCTTTATTTTTAAAAGATTGCCAAACTCTCGCTCAATGGTTTCTTGACGAGATAATTCCGCTGACACTTGAACATAGACAGTCTCACCGTTTCGAGTACAAACAAAATCTATCTCTTCCGACATCATTGTCCCCACTTTAACTTCATAACCACAATATAAAAGGTGGTTACAAACTACGTTTTCGATACGTTTCGATCTATCTTGAATCTTATAACCAGCTTGATTCGATCAATATAACTATCTCTATTATATATCACACTTGGGATTTTCATAATTTTAAATATACTTTAAACACAATACAAATATAATAAAAGTTTTAAATATACTTTAAACTTTTTACAAAATAACAAATAATCTTAATCAATTCATAATTCATAAATAAAAAACCTCAGAACTTCTATATGAGATTCTGAGGTTTTGAGTTTTTTATATTTGAAAAGTCTGTTGTCTGTTGACTTTAAATTATTTCTTGCTCCAGGTTGTTCCTTCTTTGCCGTCTTTAAGAACGATGTCTAAAGAAGCGAGTTTGTCGCGGATGATGTCGCTGGTTGCCCAGTCTTTCTTAGCGCGTGCTTCTTTTCTGATGTCGATGATTGTCTCCATCAAGCCGTCAACCAATCCGTCATCACCACCAGCTTCTGTATCCAACAATCCCAAGATGTCGAATACGAATGACTGGAACAATTGTTTCAATAATTCTAATTCTTGAGCGTTGATTTTAGCGTTGCCGTCTTTCACAGTGTTGACCATTCTTACAGCCTCGAACAAGTTAGCTATAACGATTGGGCTGTTGAAGTCGTCGTTCATTGCTTCGTAGCAAGCGTCCATGATTTTTTGTACGCCGAGCTCTTCTGCGCCTTCAGTAGCTGTCAGAGTCTTAGCCACTTTAACAGCTTCCATCAAGCGTTTGTAGCCTTTTTCAGCAGCTTGCAATGCTTCGTTAGAGAAATCCACAGTGCTGCGATATTGAGCTTGAAGCACGAAGTAACGAATTGTCATTGGTGGATAAGGACGTTCCAGAAGTGCGTGGTTACCGGCGAAGAAGTCTTCGAGTGACATCGCATTGCCGAGAGACTTACCCATTTTCTGACCGTTGAGTGTAATCATATTGTTGTGCATCCAATATTTGACAGGTTGTTTGCCGCCGTTGAATGCCATCGACTGAGCTATTTCAGATTCGTGGTGAGGGAAGAGCAAGTCCATGCCGCCGCCGTGGATGTCGAATTGTTCGCCGAGGTATTTGCAGCTCATTGCTGAACATTCAGCGTGCCATCCTGGGAAGCCTTCGCCCCATGGTGAGTTCCAGCGCATGATGTGTTTTGGCTCGGCTTTCTTCCACAATGCGAAGTCGGCGCCGTTTCTCTTCTCGAGCTGACCGGCGAGTTCGCGAGTGTTGTTGAGAAGTTCTTCCACATTACGTCCTGAAAGAATGCCGTAACGGAAGTCTTTGTTATATTTTTCAATGTCAAAATAAACAGAACCATTTGATTCGTATGCATAACCAGCGTCGAGTATTTTCTGAATCATCTCAATTTGTTCGATGATATGACCTGAAGCGTGTGGCTCGATTGATGGACGCAACACATTGAGTTTGTCCATACTTACATGGTATCTGTCTTTATAATATTGAGCCACTTCCATTGGTTCGAGGTTCTCGAGGCGAGCTTTCTTTGCAATCTTGTCTTCGCCTTCGTCGGCATCGTGTTCAAGGTGACCAACATCGGTGATGTTACGGACGTAACGAACTTTATAGCCGAGATGTTTGAGATAACGGAACACGAGGTCGAAAGTGATTGCAGGACGAGCGTGTCCTAAATGAGCGTCGCCATAAACAGTTGGACCGCAGACATACATTCCAACATGTGGAGCGTTAAGAGGCTTGAACAACTCTTTATTACGAGTCAAACTGTTGTATATAAAAAGATTATTTTCCATTGTTTTATTATAATTTTTGAATATCTGCAAATTTACGATTATTTTCATTAATAATGATATAAATGAAAGTTATTTTTTAACAATCAAACACTACATTTTTCATTTACAATCATAAATAGCGTATTACTATCATTTCCCATCGGCAAAATACAAAAAAAGGAATTTATTTACCATAATTTTATAGGGGGGGGAAAATTATATTATCGTATTTGTATATAGAAACATAAACAACAGATTTATAGCGAATTACCACATATTATTTTTTTAAGAAAAACATGCCATTTATTAAAAAAAATTAACTAATTTTGCACTCCAATTTCAAACCTTAAACTACTGATATGAAAAAGAATTTTATCACATTATTTTTATGCTTTTTTTGCACAGTTTGTTGCCATGCACAAGTGACGATTAATGGTGACGGTTACACATTAATTGCTACAATTGATAAAAATGAATGTTCCATCAAATGCGGCAATTCACCGACATCACCAACAACTTTAGTAATTCCAAACAGTGTTACCTATAACGGAAAAGAATATATTGTCACTACTATTCCACAGTCTGCATTTCAAAACGAAAAAAACTTCATAGGCACTTTGACATTGCCAAATAATATCAGAAGAATAGAACAATCAGCTTTTGAAGGTTGCACTGGATTTACAGGAAACCTTGTATTTCCTGAAACTACAGAATACGTAGGCAATAAAGCCTTTAGATATTGCAGTGGATTTACAACCATAACTATATTAGGAAGTGAAATCAGCGGTCATAATCAATGTCTTACAGGTTTAAATGGAATAGAAACCGTAATATCTTTGACAGATATAGACAACTTACCTAATAGTGGTTTTAAGAATTTCATTAATAGTATTATAGATGATGATGATATAGATGATGGCGTCAATTTAATCCAACCAGAAGAAGGCGAAAGTTCAATGCCAATATTTTTAGGAGGCGATGCTTCTTCTCCAACCTCATGGTCAACAGCAAAAAACTGGTATCCAGAAGAAGTTCCTTCTTCAAATAAAAGTGTAGCTATTGCCAACGACCTTACAATTTCATCATCAGAAAGAATTGAAATCAACAGCATCTCCAATGACAAATCTTCTACTATTGTCATTGAAGAAGGAGGACAATTAATCTATAATGAAGGTACTTTGAGCAATGTTAGAATTGAGAAAAACATTACCGGATATAATGAGGTTTCAAACCAAGAAGGCTGGTACGTCATTTCATCTCCAATGACAAATAATATTTCCAACGACAACTACAACAATTTGATTGACGAAAACGGATACTACGATTTGTATTATTATAATGAAGAAGATTTCCATTGGTATAATTACAAAGACGGCACATTCTCAACGTTCAATTTGGGACAGGGCTACCTTTACGCCAAAAGAAATTCTGCCACTATTGTATCTGTTGGCAAGCCAAACAACAGTGCTGTCAGCTTCACATTATCAGCAGCAAGCGAATTGACACCGAACGGAAACGACCTCAATGGTTTTAACCTCGTCGGAAATCCTTTCACTTTCGACATCTGCAAAGGCGACGGATGTGCAATATCTAACGAGTTTTTGGAAGAAGGTTATTATTCACTTTCAACAAACGGAACATGGACTGCAAAAAGCGACTCTGAACCAATTAGCGTTTGTGAAGGCATCTTGGTTGAGACAATAGACAGCAGTGCTGACGGCGAAAGTCTTACGATCAACAAAATTCCTTATAAGAAAACAAGAAAAGCGGATAACGATGTAATAGCAATTACCGTTTCAAACGAGTTATACGAAGACGTTGCATATATCAAGTTCGGCGACAGCGAAGGCAGCGGACTCAGAAAAATAGCTCACATGAATAACGATATTCAGATGGTTTACATCCCTAAAGACGGCGTAAATTACGCTATCACTAACATGGATGAAAATATCAGGGAAATACCTGTTTCGTTCCAAGCATCGACAATGGGCAAATACACAATCAGCATTGACGCCACAAAACATAATAGCGGCAACATATACCTTCTCGACAATATCACCGGTGACAAAATCGACATTCTTAATGGAGACTATACATTCATCGCACAATCATCGCATGATGAAGAACGCTTCACATTATTGATAAGCGGCAATTCAGGAACAGGCGACGAACACTTTGCTTTTATCAACAATAATAATATTATCATCAATGATATTGAAGGTAGTGCAAGCGTGCAAATTTTTGACGTCACAGGTCGCCAAATCATTGCAAACGAATTCAATGGCAGTGCATGTATTTCCGCAGAAGCATTGAATGACGGCATTTATATTATCCGTATGATTGATGACAATGGTATCAAAACACAAAAAATAGTAATTCAATAAATACAAAACCAACTTATAAAATGAAAAAAATATTATTTATATTAGCTTTTACAACCTTATTCTCCAACAATATAGCAATAGCACAAACTGAGGGAACAGGAATACCGAACGAATTAGATATTAACGAATTAGATGTTAATATTAATATACAGTACGTAACAGAAAGTACGGACGGTTTCTTCGATTTTTCTGAGAATTATGACGTTAAGAGATACAGCTCGAGTATAACACCTGTTTTGCCATACGAGCACGAACTCATAGGCAAACAATCTGCAGATTCTTCAGTGCCTACAGGTTCGGGACTACTGATTCTGACAGGTATAGGAATCTGTTATGCAGCACACAAAAAAAATCGCTCAAAATGAGTGATTTTTTTTTTTATTTCAATTTTATTCTTTACATTTGCGTTCTGATAAAATATCATTAAGAATCTATTAACAATTAGTGTTATGTATAATAAATTTCAAGAATATCTACAAAAGGAATTAGCTCAAATAGAAGCTGATGGCTTGTACAAAAACGAACGTATTATCGAAAGTCCACAAGGTGCAGAAATCATTGTTAAAGGCAAGAAATGCTTAAATTTCTGTGCTAACAATTACCTTGGATTAGCCGACAATCCACAACTTATCGAAGCAGCTAAGAAAGGTTTAGACGCACGCGGTTTCGGTATGGCTTCAGTACGTTTCATCTGCGGATGCCAAGACTTACACAAACAACTTGAAGCAAAGATTTCAGAGTTCTTCGGCACAGAAGACACTATTTTATATGCAGCATGTTTCGATGCTAACGGCGGTGTTTTTGAACCATTGTTAAGCGCAGAAGACGCTATCATCTCCGACGCTTTGAACCACGCATCAATCATCGACGGTGTTCGTCTCTGCAAAGCACAACGTTTCCGTTATGCTAATGCCGACATGGCCGACCTCGAAGCACAACTTCAAGCAGCAAAAGACTGCCGTTTCAAATTGATCGTTACAGACGGTGTTTTCTCAATGGACGGCAATGTTTGTCCTTTGGATAAGATTTACGAACTCGCTCAAAAATATGACGCTATGGTCATGGTTGACGAAAGTCACTCAGCAGGCGTTGTCGGCGTAACAGGTCGCGGCGTAACAGAACGCTTCAACTTGAAAGGCCAAATCGAAATCATCACAGGCACACTCGGCAAGGCATTCGGCGGCGCTATGGGCGGTTTCACAACAGGTAAGAAAGAAATCATCGACATGTTACGTCAACGCTCACGTCCATACTTATTCTCTAACTCAATGGCTCCAGGCTTAGTAGCAGCTGGTATCCGTATGTTCGAGATGATGAGTGAAACAAACGAACTTCAAGACAAATTACACGCAAACACAGAATATTTCATCAGAGAAATGGTGGCTAAAGGCTTCGACTGCAAACCATCAGAATCAGCTATCTGCGCTGTGATGTTATACGATGCTCCTCTCTCACAAAAATTTGCAGCACGCATGCAAGACGAAGGCATCTTCGTAACAGGCTTCTACTATCCAGTAGTTCCAAAGGGACAAGCACGTATCCGCGTTCAAATCTCAGCAGCACACGAAAAAGAACATCTCGACAAATGTATCAACGCATTCGTCAAAATCGGTCAAGAATTAGGAGTTATAAAATAAATTAACATAAGCAGAGAGTGCTATGAAAAAGATATTAATTATTGGTTCCGGCGGTCAAATCGGAACAGAATTGGTAAAGAAACTTCGCGGCATTTATGGTGGCGAAAACGTTGTAGCCAGCGACTTACGTCAGCTCACAGGTGAAATAGTTGAGACAGGTCCTTTCGAAAGAATCGACTCAACTAACATGATGCAAATCATCGAAGTAGTGAAGAAATATAACATCGACACAATCTACAACCTCGCTGCTATTCTTTCAGCAACAGCAGAACTTAACCCAATGTTGGGCTGGAATGTCGGTATCGGCAGCTTAGTCAACTGTCTCGAAATAGCTCGAGTTTACGGATGCGCTGTATTCACACCATCTTCAATCGGAGCTTTCGGTCCTAACACACCAAAAGACATGACTCCACAGGACACAATACAACGTCCTAATACAATCTACGGTGTAACAAAGGTAACAGGCGAATTATTAAGCGACTACTACTTCACACGTTTCGGCGTTGACACACGTTCCGTCAGATTCCCTGGCTTGATTTCAAACCTCACATTGCCAGGCGGCGGCACAACTGACTACGCAGTTGAAATTTTCTACTCAGCTGTTAAAGGCGAAAAATTCATCTGCCCTCTCGAAAAAGGTACTTTCATGGATATGATGTACATGCCAGACGCTTTAGACGCTATGGTTAACATCATGGAAGCAGACCCAAGCAAACTCATCCACCGCAACTCATTCAACGTTACAGCGATGAGCTTCGACCCTGAAATACTTTACAACACAATCAAGAAATATATTCCTACATTTGAAATGGAATATCAACCAGAACCTATCAAACAAGCGATTGCTAACTCATGGCCTAACAGCTTAGACGACAGCTGCGCACGCAACGAATGGGGCTGGAATCCTAAATATGACCTCGACAAGATGAGCGTCGATATGATTGAAACATTAAGAAAAAAAATGGGACTTTAAAAGTCCCATTTTTTTATTTCTTTTCTTTAATCCATGTCTGCGATCTGCCAACCCAGCCTCTTTTATCGAGAGAGCCTCGCAATGTGATGGTATTGTCTTCCTTATTATATGAAATCTTGGCATAATAAGTCTTGCCTGATTCTGGCTCATAAATAGTACCACCCATTAACATTCCATCTTCTGCTCGCATATCTTTAACGATAACCATACCCTTTCTGTCGCTGTCAGGATTTTCTACGCCATTTTTGAAGACTTTAATAATCTGTCCGTAATAAAGGCCATTGTCACCTTGATAAATATTCACAAGAGCTTTTACAGCGCCTGTCTCATCATCAACGGTGTACCATTCTCCTAAAATCTTGTCAATCTGAGCTGATGCGAACATCGAACTGAACACTAATACTAATAATAAAAAATACTTTTTCATAGTTAAAAAATTTAAGTTAATAATTAATTATTTCACCCAAGTCTGCGAACGTCCTATCCAACCTCTTTTGTCTAAGGAGCCTCGCAAAGTTATGGTGTTATCTTCTTTATTGTAATAAATTTTGCCGTAATAATCTTTTTTTCCTTCCGGTTCGTATATGATTCCGTTTCTCAACATGCCATCATGCTCTTCCATATCTTTGATGACAACCATATTCTCAAAGCCTGTATCTTTCAATTCCTGACCTTTCCAGAACACTTTCAATATCTTACCATAATAAAGTCCGTTGTCGGCTTTATAAAATTCAACGATACCTTTAGTCTCTCCGGTAACATCATCGACAGTGCGCCATTCGCCTAAAATCTTCTCCACCTGAGCCGAAGCATACATAGAAGAGAAAAACAACATTATCAATAAAACGTGTTTTTTCATAATTTATAATCCATTACATTTTCCGACGGACATCTGTGCTTTATTTCCTAATTAAACCCTCAATGACTTCAGGATAATGTTTGTATTCAAGTTTATGAATCTTAGCAGCCAAGCTATCTGGGGTCTCGCCTTCTTCTAAAGCCACCTTCGCTTGAAATATTATTGCACCGCTATCATAACATTCATTAACATAATGTATTGTTATTCCGGAATATTCCTCTTTTGCAGCCACAACAGCCTCATGGACGTGTTCTCCGTAAAAGCCTTTGCCACCATATTTAGGCAACAAAGCAGGATGAATATTGATAATCTTGTTAGGGAAAGCTTCGATAAGATGCTGAGGAACAAGCCACAAAAATCCTGCGAGCACAATCAAATCGATGTTTTGGTCTAAAAGTTCCTTACTGAAATCCTCGCTTTTAAATTCGGCTCTGTTAATAATTTTACATGGAATGCCAAGATTTTTGGCTCTTTCTATGGCATACGCATCAGGATTATTACAAATCACATTTGTTATCTCGACTTCTGGATTTTCTGCAAAATATTCTGCTATTCTTTGTAAGTTTGTTCCGCCTCCTGATACAAATATCGACAATCTCTTCATACTTATTTACTATTTTTCTTAAAAATCAATCGTAGGTTTTTATTTCCTTTTCTTTATTAACAATTTGTAACACATTGCAAATCATTGCCTCAAAAGTATAATCGTCGCTATAAACCGTTATTGGAGCAATATTTGCAATTCGTTTGGAAATATACTTAAAAAAATGATTGAGTGAGAAGATTTTTCCTGACAAAATTATGGCATCTATTTTACCTTCCAAAGTAGCGTAATGCGATGCTATTTCCTTACTTATCTGATAAGCCATAGCTTCCATTATCATCTTTGTTTTTTTATCGTTATTATTAAACAGCTTCTCTATTTCTTCAAAAGAATTTGTACCGATATAAGAATTAAAAGTACCTTTTCTGTTAATAAGTTTTAACACTTCGTCTTTATGATAGCATTTTTTAAAAAGCATATCTATAATATTTGAATTTGGCAATGTTCCTATTTCGCATAATCCCATTGGTCCGAAGCCCATAAAAGCTTGATTCACATCGACAGTTTTTCCTTTCTTATGTGCAGCGACAGAAACAGACCTATTGCTAACATGACAGAATATTATATTAAGGTCATCATAATTTTTTTTAACAGACTGTGCATATTTTCCTGACAGATATTTATGAATCATGACATGAAACAACGACTTCTTTTTCAGCGACAGATGAGGCGAGAAAGCTGCCAAATCTGAGCGCTCATCAACAGAAGACGGATCAACCAAGAATGATTTGACATTAAGGCTATTCGCTATCGTAAAAGCCAACATTCCGCCAAGATTGATGACATCATCGCCTGCAATTCCGTCAATCAAATCGCCAATCATTTTTTTATCAATAATATAAACACCCGACTTACAAGGTCGCAGCAAACCGCCTTCTGCTGCTACATATTGTATTTTTTTAAGATTGACACCATTTTTACGCAATTCATCTATTATCGCATCGCGGCGAAACGGCAATTGTTCTATATTATTTTCAAACAGAATAAAATCTTCTTCAGAATGATTCACTTCTGATTGACAAACTATTTTTTCATCCTCACTTACGGCAAATTTCGTTGAATATAATTCCGGACAAACGGATAAGATTGTTGTAGGCATAATAATTTTTTTTAACATCTTATAAACACCATAAGCAATGATTTTGTTCTAAAAAAAAGACTAAAGCAACAATGCCTTAGTCTTTACCTTTATTTAGCCATTATCCATCAATCCACGTTATCGTGAAGGAATGAATTGTTTTCGCTAATTCCTTTTCCTTTATTGAAAGAATAATTTGACAATTCCTGGTCTTGACTATCAAGAGACATATTTAAGCCTTTTCTCATATAAGCAGGCTGATTTTCATATTTTTCTATTTTAGACATAGATCTATAATTCATAGTAAGAGAAGACAAACGTTCGCGACGAAGTTTTTCCTGTTGGCTCATTTCATTATCCTGCGATGTTTTAACTTCGTGTTTAACAGCTGTTTGTGTTTCCAAGCTATCTTTTGTAAAAGATTTTATTTCAAATTCTTCATCATCGTCATCCTTAGAGAACGGATTATTATGAGAATATGTCTTTACAGTAGGAGAACTTGGCGTTGCATCTCTATCTGATGTATTATTATCAGTATAGTTTTGATTATTATTATAATTGCGACCTATTTCCAAATCATCATCATCATCATTATTGTTATTATCTTCACCGAGATGATGAACTGTAATTTTTCTATCATCAGCAGGTTTTGGTGCAGGCTGAGGATCATCTTTCTTTTTAATAATGACCTGTATTTCTGGTTGTTTTTTAACTTCAGGTGTTACGGGCTCTTCTTTTGGTTCTTCTACACGATTTTTCGTTTCTGATGCATCCTTATAAGCTTCATGGATTTTTTTTGATCGAGTATCCTGTTCATACTCATTCAATTCATCATATTCGAAGCCTGTTGCGATAAGAGTTACATTAAGTCCATTACCGAGAGATTCATCGTTTCCATTACCCCATATTACTTCTGAGCAGTTACCTGTAGCATCTTGTACATATTCAACTATTTGAGTTACCTCATCGAGTGACACTTCTTCATCGCCTGATGTGATATAAACGAGGATATTTTTTGCGCCTCTGATGTCGGAGTCGTCGAGCAAAGGAGAATCGACAGCCATTCTCACAGCCTCTTCAGCTCTATTTTCACCTTCGGAATAACCTGAGCCCATGATTGCCTTACCGCTATTACGCATGACAGTATTAACATCTTGGAAGTCAACGTTGACATAACCTGTAACGGTAATAATTTCCGCGATACCTTTAGCAGCAGTTTTAAGCACATCGTCAGCCTTTTTAAAAGCCTGGGTCAGTTTCATGTTACCGTGTTCTTGTCGGAGTTTATCATTACTTACGACAAGCAGGGAGTCAACATGTTTACGTAATTCTGCAATACCTTCGAGAGCCTGTTGATGGCGGCGTTTACCTTCGAAAGAGAAAGGCAGAGTTACAATACCTACGGTAAGGATATCGAGTTCGCGAGCTATTGAAGCCACTATTGGAGCTGCTCCTGTTCCTGTTCCGCCGCCCATACCAGCTGTAATGAAAAGCATTTTAGTGTCTTTAGCGAGTATTTCGCGCAATTCCTCTACTGTTTCTAATGCAGCTTTACGACCTTCAGAAGGTATGTTACCTGCGCCGAGATGTCTTTTTCCGAGATGCACTTTTGTTGCGACAGGACTCTTTTCAAGAGCTTGATGGTCTGTATTACAAAGTATAAAATCGACGCCTTGGATTCCTTCTGTAAACATGTGAGTGACAGCATTACTACCGCCGCCGCCAACGCCTAAAACTTTAATAAAGTTAGGCATTTCCTCCATTGGGTCGAATTTAATCAAATCTGTCATGTCTTAATTCCTATATTTTAATTTTTATCTAAATCTTCTTGTTTAAAGAAACCTGTAAAACCTGTTATAATATCCTTTATTGAGAACCTTTCTGATTTAGGTTTTTCCGTTATAGCTGGTTTTTCCTGTTCTTCAGGTTCACTTCTACGTATGCCGATGTTTTTATTTTCATCGCTAACGACACCTCTTTTCACGTCACTTTCATATTTTGCGAAACCTTCTATGACGAGGCCAATACCTGTTGAATACATAGGGCTTGACAAATCATCTGTTGATTTTGCGAGGCTTTCGTTAGGATTACCGAGGCGCACTTCCATACCTGTTTTAAACTCTGCGAGTTGTGCGATATGTTTCATCATTGAGCCGCCACCGGTAAGAACGATACCTGCGATAAGTTTATGGTTTGAATTGACTTTTTGTATTTCAAAGTTAACCAAATCGAAGATTTCTTCAAGACGTGACTGTATGATATAAGCCAAGTTTTTGAACGATATTTCTTTAGCTTCGCGGCCGCGCATTCCAGGGATTGAAACGACTTCATCTTCACTGTTTTCGCTTGCCACTGCGGAACCGAATTTCACTTTAATCTCTTCGGCATGTTTTTTAATTATGGAACAGCCTTGGCGTATATCTTCTGTAATGATATTTCCTCCGAAAGGAATAACAGCTGTATGATAAATAATTGAATCGTAGAACACAGCGATGTCTGTTGTACCACCACCGATATCAACGATAGCCACACCAGCTTCTTTTTCTTCTTCATCGAGGACAGCGGCAGCAGACGCTATTGGCTCAAGGAACATATTATTCATTTCCAAGCCTGCATGTTCAATACATTTCATAATGTTTCTGACAGCTGCCGATTGTCCGATAATAATATGGAAGTTAGCTTCTATCTTATTACCAAGCATGCCTTTAGGGCGATGTTTTCCGATAGGTTCGCCATCGATAAAATATTCTTGAGGGATGACATTCACAATCTCTTCACCTGGTGATGTTCCGATTTTGTACATATCATCTCTCAGTTTGTTGAGTTCCTGATCTGATATTTCGACATCAGCGTTTTCACGAATCAGCACACCACGATGTTGAAGGCTCTTAATATGATGACCTGCTATACCGACGTTAACGCTCTTAATATCAATTTTTGATTGCTCTGATGCTTCAGCCACTGCACGTTTAATAGCGCCTACGGTCTCTTCAATATTGATGACCATTCCTCTTTTAACACCAGTTGACTCAGTCTTTCCGTAACCGAGTATTTCTATTTTTCCATTAGGTTTTTTCTCACCAACTATACATGCAATTTTTGTTGTGCCAATATCGAGACCAACAATATAAACAGGTTCACTCATATTCTTTTATTTTTTGGTGCAAACTACTTGATTTCTATAATTTAAGTTAATTTCTTTATACTTATCTAACTCAGGATTTCCTTGCATTTTATCAAAAAAGTCCTGCATTTTAGTTAGTTTTTCTTTAATATTATTAACATCGCCAAAGATAACAATAATATTCGTGTTATTCAAAGAAAAAATATAATTTTTCTTCTTGTCTTTATAAATTTGCCTGACGCAACATCTCGAATAATCGTCGGCTAAAACTTCTTTCATAAGAAGAAACATTTCAGGCAAATCTGTCTTTTCATATATTTCATCATTGACGTTTCCTAATTTGTCGGAAGGGAAATTAACATCGCCGTTTCCAACGAGAAGACGCATCACATAATCGTTGTTCGTCGGAAACACATTGCCATCGGCATCAAGATATACCGACTTACCTTTATTGTTATAGATGCGCATTATTGGCTCGCATTCCTTTATTTCAACATCCAATACCGATTCAAGATTTATTTCTGCTTCGACGCTCAACGTCCATGGGTCTGTCTTTAATCTATTCACGAGAGAATCGACAGGAATCATAAATAATTTATTATTATTAGCAGTATCGCATATTTTCATTATCGTTTCATGAGTTTTCTCATAATCCAAGAAGCCATCTTCACTATTTCTTGTTATTGTAAGAGTCACATTTTCAAGTTTATTATGAAAATAATCATAAACGAGATAGACCGACAATCCGACAAAGGCCGTCAGTGTAAAAATCAACAATAATATGCTAAATACTTTCCTCATTTCAATAACATTTCAATTTGTGGCACGAATCTGTCAATATCGCCAGCACCCATTGTCACGATGAGTTCCGGGTTAAGTTCTTTTATTGTATCGAGGAGTTCTTCCTTGCTGCATATCTGTTTTTCGTTACAGTTTATTTTTTCGAGCAGAACAGAAGAAGTTATTCCTTCGATTGGTTTTTCGCGAGCCGGATAAATCTCCATCAAGAGCAATCTGTCGGCGAGCGACAGAGCCTCTGCGAATTCATTCATAAAATCGCGAGTTCTTGTGAAGAGATGCGGTTGGAAAACAAGAGTGAGCTTTTTATCTGGGAATATCTCACGCACGGCTTTTAGCGTAGCCTTGATTTCTTCAGGATGATGAGCGTAATCATCTATATAGCAAGCTCTTTCATTTTTGAATCTTATATCAAAACGGCGTTGCACTCCTTGAAAAGCAGCGAGGCCTTCTCTAACAGTCTTCATATCGACTTGAAGCTGAAAGCATGTCATTATTGCCGACAAAGCATTCATGACATTATGTTTGCCAAAGAGTTGCATTTTATATTCGCCAAATTCCAAGCCTTCTTTCGTAACGACAGAAAACTTCGTCATTCCGTCTTCTATTCTTATGTCACGTGCCATCACATCAGCGTCTTCAAATCCGTAAGTCAGACATTTTCTATCCGTAACCAGTGGCAAATCCTTATTATAAATCACCACGCCATCCGACATCGTTTTATCAACAAACTGTCTGAAGCTTTCAAGCACTTGTTCTTTATCTCCATAAATATCAAGATGATCTGCATCTATAGAGGTCACGATGCTAATATATGGGTCGAGCTGCAGAAACGAGCGGTCAAATTCATCAGCTTCCATAACGACTATTTCATCATTCTCATCGCCTATTATCACATTACTATTAATGTTTTTAGCTATTCCGCCTACGAATGCCGACATTTTTTTACCAGCGAAATTAAGCATGTGAGTTATCATGGACGTCACTGTTGTCTTGCCATGACTTCCCGATACTGCGACGCTTTTACACTGACGAGATATTTCTCCCAAGACTTCAGCTCGTTTTATTATCCTGATGTTTTTATCTCTTAAATAATTAAGTTCCAACGAATCGTTAGGAATTGCGGGTGTTAGCACGACCAAATCGATGTCATTTGGAATCAATTCCGGATTATCTTCATAATGAATAAGAATACCTTCTTCCTCAAGTTTTTTTGTCAATGGCGAAGGTGTTTTGTCATAACCGGTCACGACGCATCCTTTTTGATAAAAATAACGAGCGAGAGCACTCATACCGATGCCGCCTATTCCGAGGAAATATATATTTTGTTTGACAATCTTATTCATTTTTATATTATTTATTTCTTATTTATTATCATTTCTATCTGACTGACGATATCTTCTGCTGCATTAGGCTTTGCGAATTTAGCGATATTGTCTTTCATTTCATTTTGTTTGTCCTCATTTTTCAACAAATCGAACACCACTGGCAGAAGCTCTTTTTCCGTCTCTGAATTTTTCACCATCAAAGCTGCTTTTTCATTGACAAGGCTCATCGCATTTTTTGTCTGATGATCTTCAGCAGCTGTAGGCAACGGCACGAAAACGACTGCTTTACGGAGCAATGACAATTCTGAAATTGACATGGCACCGGCTCGAGAGATAACGACATCTGCCGCCGAATAAGCCATATCCATTCTGTCGATAAAGACAGTACATTTGATTCTGTCTTGAAGTCCGTTTATCTTCACTTCTTCGAGAGCTTTTTCGTAATAATGGACGCCAGTCTGCCATATCATTTGGTAATCATTATCTTTAAAGGCATCAATCATCGCAGAAATACCTTTATTGATACCGAGTGCGCCCTGGCTTCCACCGACCAACAGAATAGTCTTCTTAGCAATGTCAAGTCCGAAGAATTTCAGACATTCGTCTTTTTTATCATCGAGCGACTTAATGTTATTTCTAAGAGGATTACCTGTAAGAACGATTTTATCTTTAGGGAACCATTTCTCCATATTGTCGTAAGCCACGCATATTTTAGAAGCTTTTTTTGCCACCAATTTATTTGTCACGCCGGGGAAAGAATTCTGTTCTTGAATAACGATAGGGATACCAAGAGATGAAGCAGTCTTCATTGTAGGGCCGCTTGCGAAACCACCCACGCCGATCACCACATCAGGTTTGAAGCGTTTGATGATTTTTCTTGCTTTTATCATACTGCTTAGAAGTTTAAAAGGGAAGCTCAGGTTATCGAGCGACAATTCTCTTTTAAAACCGCTAATCCAAAGACCTTCTATAGGATAGCCAGCCTTTGGCACGCGGTCCATTTCCATTCTGTTTTTGGCACCGATAAACAAGATGTCAGCTTGAGGAAAACGTTTCTTCAAGCTGTCGGCTATCGCTATGGCAGGAAAGATATGACCTCCAGTGCCGCCGCCGCTAATTATTATCTTAGGTTGTTGTGAGTTCATCTCCTTTTTCTTTATTATTAATGTCTTTGGATATACTTATTATTATTCCTATTGCAAAACCTGTCATCAGCATAGAACTACCGCCCATGCTTATCATCGGGAGCGGCTGGCCTGTCACCGGCAACAGTCCGACTGCCACGCCCATGTTTATCATTGCCTGCATCACTATCATGAAGGCAAGTCCGAATGCCAAGAAGCCTCCGAACGACTGCGGCCGCGCCGCCATTATAGACACAGCCCGGAAAAGCAGAATCATATATAACATTAGAATAAAAACGCCTCCTGCCAGTCCGTATTCTTCAAGAATTATCGCATAAACGAAATCAGAATATGGGTGTGGCAAGAAATTACGTTGCGTACTTCTTCCAGGTCCTTTACCTATTATGCCGCCGCTTGCGACAGCTATTTTTGACTGTATGATTTGAAAATCCTCTTCATTTTCCTGTTTAGCAATTTCTGCCGCATCTCTCGTCTCATCATCTTTGAACGAGCCCACATAACTCACTATGCGCTGCACCCACACTCCTGTACGGCCCTTGTCTGTGGCAAAATTCATCACTATCAGTATATACATCGTCATTGCCACAAAAACTATAGCGAAGAAAGTCATAAGATATTTCATATTGATTCTTCCGACAAAAAGAAGGACCATACAGCTTGCGAACAATATTCCCGCAGTGGAAAAGTTTTCCGGAAATATCAGAGCCACAATAATTAACACAGGCAGCATCAGCGGAACAAAGGCTGTCTTGAAATCTTTGATGTTATCCTGTCGCAGCGTCAATTCCCTTGCTATATAACCGATGAGAGCCACCTTGGCAAAGTCGCTCGACTGAAATGAAATCAAGCCAAAGACACTAATAGTACGCTGTGCTTCATTAAGATTAGAGCCGCCTATCAAGGTGTAAATCAACAATGGTATTGAAATAAAGAAAAACAGCCAAAGCAGACGCGAATAATAAGTATATTTAGATAGATGAGCGATATAGACAGCACCTAAACCGACCAATATCTTAGCAGCATGGCTTAACAAAACAAAAGTATTACTGCCATGATGTTTAGTATTGGCGAATGTTCCTGTTGCGCTATACACTGCCAACAACGATGACAGAGCAAGCAGGATGACAACCATCCATATCACTTTATCTCCTTGAAATAACTTATTAAACAACTTCATCATATTTTATTTTAAAGAGTTGACACATTGTTTGAAGAAATCGCCTCTTTCTGCGTATGAAGAAAAGTCGCCATTGACCGGCGTTGCTGGTGAAAACAATACGTTATCACCTTTTTCCGACATCTCGTATGATAATTTAACAGCTTCTTTTACCGATTGGCAATCAACGATATTATTTACAATATCGCCGAACACTTCATGTATTCTGGCTGTATTATTTCCAATGCACACTATTGCCTTAACATATTTTTTCACCTGAGGGATAAGGTCGTCGCAGTCGAAGTTGTCGGCGTATGTTATCCAAATCACTTCATCATGGATATTGTCGAACGAGAACCACGCAGCCTCATTGGAGCATGCACCAGAGTCGTCATAGAATGTTACGTTTTCTATAGTTTCAACAAATTCGTATCTATATTTTATATTTTCAAAGTCGCAGAATGCTTGTTTAATGCTTTCTTTTCTAATCTGACTCATTTTAGAAGTTATGGTCGCTGCTGTTGTCATCGACGATGTTCTTCTACCCTGTCTTGCCAATTGTTCTAATGTCATAATATATGATGTTTATATGTTAATAATTATCTGATTTTCAATGTTAATATTGCGAATGCTGCGAGCATTATACTTACAATCCAGAAACGGAATGTTATCTTAGATTCATGATAAAGGCGATGAGAACCTTTGAACACCACTTTGCATCCAGGGTCGTTTTTCTCCACCAAGGCGAGCGATGTTCTGTAATGGTCATGAACCGGAGTTCTCTTCCACAAACGTTGACGCACACCTTTTTTCTTTCCCATTTTGTAATAGAATTTTTGCAAAATGACAGAAAGGCTTTCCCACAAAAAAACTCCGCATATCACAGGAAGCAACAATTCTTTATGAATAATAACCGCCGACACCGCTATTATGCCGCCTATAGTAAGACTGCCGGTATCGCCCATAAATATTTGAGCCGGATATGAATTATACCACAAGAATCCTATCAAAGCTCCTACGAAAGCACAAAGGAATACAACTATCTCTTCACTTCCTGGTATGAACATAATATTAAGATAATCCGCTAAAACGAGGTGACTCGACACGTAAGCCAGGACTGCCAGCGCCACTCCCATGATCGCTGAGTTGCCCGCCGCCATTCCGTCCATTCCGTCGTTGAGATTTGAACCGTTAGACACAGCTGTAACCACAAAAATTGTTATCACGACGAAGAAAATCCAACCTGCCCAATATTTATATGGCTCGCCAAGAAAATTAAACAAATCGGAATAATTCAAGTTATTGCCTTTGACAAAAGGAATCGTTGTACGTGTTGATTTAACGTCAGGGCTTTTTATCACGACTTCCTTATTGTTTTCAATCTTAACATCTACTTTTTCATTCATCACAACTTCTGGACTAAATCGCAATGTCAAGCCAACTATAAGACCTAAAAGCACTTGTGCAAACACTTTATACCATCCGTTAAGTCCTTCCTTGTTCTTCTTGAATGTTTTGATATAATCATCAGCGAAGCCAACCACACCAAGAATGACGGTTGTTATAAGCATCAATATCATATAAACATTCTTGATTTTTCCTATGAGAAGACAAGGAATCAATATTGCTGCGATGATGATTATTCCGCCCATTGTAGGCACGCCTTTTTTCTGGGTATTAAAGGGGTCGATAGACTCATCTCTCTGAGTCTCTGATATTTGACGTTTCTTTAATAATTTTATAAAATATTCTCCGAAACTTATGGAAATCAACAATGATGCAATTATTGCAAATATGGCACGGAATGTAACGTATGTAAACATTCCTGCTCCAGGAAAGTTACAACATTTATCAAGATATTCAAACAAATAGTATAACATGGTCTTAATTATTTTTCATTTAACGCCTTAGTCAATTCTTCCACGTCATCAAAATGATGGCGCACGCCTTTTATTTCCTGATAATTCTCATGACCTTTGCCAGCCACCAAGATAATATCGCCTTTTTTCGCCAGTGCCACTGCTGTTCTGATAGCCTCTCTCCTATCGGATATGCACAACACCTTATTGTAATATTCACCGCCGACGCCTTCACGCATCTGCTTGATTATATCTTCCGGTTCTTCGAAACGAGGATTATCGCTGGTAATAATAAGTCTGTCGCTTCTCATCACAGCAGCCGCTGCCATCTCAGGCCTTTTTGCAGCATCTCTGTTGCCACCGGCACCGGCAACAGTTATAAGTGTCTCATTATGAGTTCTTATCTCATTTATAGTATCAAGAACATTTTTCAATGCGTCTGGAGTATGAGCATAATCAACTATTCCAACTACACCAGAATCGGAATGTACCATTTGGAAACGTCCAGGAGCGCTTTGCAACTTGCTTATTTCTTTTAACAAATCATCGTCACCCATACCAAGCAATGAAGCAGTTCCATAAATAGCGAGCAAATTACTTACATTAAACTTACCTACCAAGAATGTAGAAATGTTATTTCTATTGATTTTCAATTCCATACCATCAAAATAACTTTCCATAACAACACCTTTGAAGTCAGCGTCTGTTCTCAAAGAATAAGTCTTTTTGCTTGCCTTTGTATTTTGAAGCATGACCATTCCATTTCTGTCATCGAGGTTTGTCAATGCAAAAGCCGATGCTGGAAGATTATCAAAAAATTTCTTTTTAGCGTCACGATAGGCAGCTACAGTCTTATGATAATCAAGATGATCGTGAGTTAAATTTGTAAATATTCCACCTTCAAAACGAAGTCCGGCTATTCTGTCTTGATCTATTGCATGAGAACTGACTTCCATAAAAGCATATTCACAGCCAGCCTCAACCATACGACTAAGCATCTCATTGATTTGCAATTGGTCGCCTGTAGTATGAGTAGAAGGAACAACTGTATTGTTTATTCTGTTTTCTATTGTTGAAAGCAATCCGCATGGATAACCGGCATTGAAAAACAAACGATACAATAATGTTGCTATAGTAGTTTTGCCGTTAGTTCCCGTAACACCTACAAGACGAAGTTTCTCTGATGGTCTGCCATAAAATTCAGAAGCAGCATAACCAAGAGCCACAGCGCTGTTTTCAACAACATAATATGTCACATCATCAGAAACATTTTCCGGAAGTCGTTCACAAACAACGACCTTACAATTTTGTTCAACAGCTTTATTTATAAAATCGTGACCATCGACCTGAGTTCCTTTCAATGCAAAAAACGCCACATCATCGGAACATTTTCTCGAATCGAAAGTAAGACCGGCAACGAGTTTATCATCATTTCCGACCACTTCTATGACTTTACATTGTCTTAATATATCGTTTATCTTTTTCATTTTGCCTTTAATTCTAAATTGATGATACGTCCTTTTTCTAATTCTGTTCCTGCTTTTACAGATTGAGACTTCACTTTACCGTATCCGGTGAATGTAACTTTCCAACCCATTGATTCCAAGAGATATATTGCATCTGTCGCATTCATTCCTTTTAATTCAGGAACACAATTCTCATCCATGACAATAGGATTTACAGATATTTCTTCTTCACCGACATCAACCTTTACCCATTTGTCATTTTCCACATTATCGACAAAGGAAATATTCTCAATATTGCAATAATCAAGGAAATCATTAAAATAAACCATAGAAGGGATAGCAAATGATTGACAATCCGTATCATACATACCCTCTTCATCTTTAACGCCCAAGCTTGTAGCATACACTTTTTCAGCCACTTCCTTGAATACAGGACCAGAGACGGAGCTTCCGTAATATTTTCCTCCACGAGGATTGCTGATGATTACGATACAAGAATATTTAGGTTCTTCCGCAGGGAAATAACCCACGAAACTTGCGGTATAATTCTTTCTATTATAACCTGAAGCGCCCTGTGAGATTCGAGCTGTACCTGTTTTTCCGGCAACAGAGAATGGCAACTTACTGAGGTTCTTTGCCGTTCCATTAACGACAACACCTCTCAGCAATTCTTGCAATGTTTCTATCGTCCTTAAAGAAGCTATCGATTCGTTTATTACTATCGTATCAAAAACCTGTTTCACCTCATTGCCATGACGAATTTCCTTAACGAATTGAGGCTTAACCATCACGCCGTCATTAGCTATTGCGTTATAGAATGTCAATATATGAATAGGAGCAAGCGTTGACTCGTAACCGAATGACATCCATGGCATACTGAGTTTTGACCAAGTTTTATCCGAAGGATTTTTGATATAAGGCTTGCCTTCACCTTTAATATCAAGATTCAAAGGCTCATTGATTTTTGTCTTATATATATGTTCTATGAACTTAGCCTGATTGTTTTTAAACTCCTCTTCAACAAGTGTTGCGAAGGCTATGTTTGAAGATTGCTCGAAAGCATTACGTATTGTAGTATAACCCTTCTCGTCAGTAACACGGTGAGAATCATGGATTGTCCTGTTATAAAACGTTTTATAATCTGTTGTGCCGAGATATATCTTATCATCGACGCTCATATTAGGATTGTTTTCAAGAAGCGTAAGCATTGTTATCGCCTTAAAAGTAGAACCCGGTTCCACATTATGGCTCAAAGCGAAGTTATACATTTCTTCATATTCAGAAGTTTTCTCATTATAGCTCAGCGACGCCATAGCCTCGATGAAACCCGATTTCACATCCATGAGTACCACACAGCCTTGCAAGGCATCATTTTCTATCAGGCATTTTTTCAATGCGTTTTCTGCAACATCTTGTATTTCAATATTTATTGAAGTATAAATATCATCGCCATTGATAGGTTCCATATTCTCTGACGACTGCATCGGCATCCAGAAGTTATTATTAATCAATCTCACCAATTGTCTTCCATCAACACCTTTAAGATACTCATTATAAGCACCTTCAAGTCCGACCATGATATTTTCATTTTCTCTGACGTATCCTATCGTTCTCGCAGCGAGTTCACCGTATGGCAACTCTCTCACATAATTTCTCTCAGCGATAAAACCGCCTTTATTTTTTCCTTCTTTAAAGATAGGGAACTTACTCATTCTCTTATATTCGCCCATCGAGACCTTAGTCGCTATCCTAACATAGCGTTTACGTTCGGAACGAGCTTTTTTAAACGAAGAGATATATTGCGACTTCGACTTCACTTTCAACATACGGCTAAGGCTGTCAGAAAGATTAGCTATTTCGCTGTCGAACAATTCCTGTCTCACCGAAAGAGGGTCAAAATAAATATTATATCTCGGCACTGATGTTGCCAAAATACTTCCATTATTTGAAAACACATTACCTCTATGCGCCTTCTCATCTCTTATTTTAAGCTCTCTTTTATTCGCTCTTTCTAGCAGTTCCTCACCATCTCTGATTTGAATAACAAGGACCTTCACAATCACAGCGACAGAGAAAACAAGCATGACTGCATAAAGCAGATACACCCTCCACAACACATCATTTTTAGGATCAATCATCACGACCTCCCTCCTTTTCCACCACTATTCTCTTCAATGGCTCAACAGATTCCTTTATACCTTTATTTTTCAGCATCTTAGCCATATTAGATTGTTTTGTAATACTTGTTATTTCCGATTTAAGATAGACATATTCGACATGAAGATTTTCCGTTTTAGTTTTAAGCTTTGATAACTCCCTATTCACATCCTCTGCCATATAAATGTTTGTGATATAAAGCATAAAAAGGAAAACTACATAAATCACAAAAGGAAAACTTTTGACAAAGCCCTCTTTTGTCAATATGTTACCACCCATTATATCAGAGATGGTTTTGTTAGCCTTACTTCTCCTATTATCTTTCTTTTTTAGTTTAGGTTCTTCTATTTCAGCGATTTCCCCCTCTTGAGTTTCAGGTTCTTCTATTTTTTTATCAAGGTCTTTCATTGGGCTCTCCTTTCTGCCACACGAAGTTTTGCGCTTCTTGCCCTGCTGTTAAGCTGAATCTCTTCATCAGAAGGAACTATCGGTTTGCTTGTTATTAATTTATAAGGTGTAAGCTGATTGCCGAAAAAGTCCTTTTCAAGATTGCCGTCAGCATTGCCTGTCTTCATGAAGTTTTTTACCAATCTATCTTCAAGAGAATGGTAAGAAAGCACGACGAGACGTCCGCCAGGATTCAAAACGTCTGCACACTGATTCAAGAACATTTCAAGCACTTTCATTTCTTCGTTGACTTCAATTCTAAGAGCCTGGAATATCTGTGCAAGCACTTTATTTTCAGAGCCTTTAGGAAGAAAGCGAGCCACTACTTCCTTCAATTCGTCGGTTGTTTCAATAGGCTGTACCTCACGTGCCATAGAAATCGTTTCAGCTATAGCTTTTGCATTTCTCAACTCGCCATAACGAGAAAGCACCGATGCAAGAGACGCCACATCATAAGTATTGACGACATTAGCAGCATCGACTGGCGCATTTTGGTTCATCCTCATATCGAGGCGACCGTTATAACGAATCGAGAAGCCTTTTTCCGGCGTGTCAAACTGATAGGAAGAAACGCCCAAGTCGGCTATTATCCCATCAACTTTACCTCCGCAGTAAAGCTGCAAGAAGTTTTTCATATATCTGAAATTCTGCTGGATAAAAGTGAAACGACTGTCATCGATTGCATTTTTAGCAGCATCTTCATCTTGATCGAAAGCAAAGAGACGACCATTCTCATTGAGAAATTCCATAATATGACGAGAGTGACCTCCGCCACCAAAAGTAACATCAACATAAGTTCCATCTGGTTTAATATTCAAAGCATCAACGCTCTCGTTTAACATTACAGGAATATGATACATCTCTTAAAATATTTAAATTAACCAATAAAATCACAATCACCCAATTTTGCAGTAAGCATCTCTGCAAATTCTTTTTCTGAAATCTTAGAATCTTCAATTTCTTTCATGGACTTATCCCAGATTTGCATTCTGTCTATCAAGGAAGTCATGATGACTTCTTTTACAAGACCTGATTTTTCCATCAAATCTTTAGGAATCTGGAGACGGCCGTTAGCATCGACTTTCACCATACGAGCACCCGCATTGAAACGGCGAATCAACATCACGTTTTCCGCCTTGAACGGATTCAACTTGCCAAGCTTATCCTGCATCGCACGCCAGTCACTCATTCCAAAAAGCTCAAGACAGTCGCCAAAGAGACTTGGACGAAGTACAAAACCCTCTTCGAGCGCAACTCCAAGCTGCTCCTTGAAACTGCTCGGAAGAAGGAGTCTTCCCTTACTGTCTAATTTACAATAATATTCGCCAATTGGATAATTCATTTCCGATTCATTTTTTCAAGTTGTAAAATTAGTGCATTTTTTCCCACTTTCAACCACTTTTCGCTATTTTTTTCACTTTTTTTCAAAAAAAGTTATCAACAACATTCCAACAGCCAATAAAACATAAGGATGACAAAACTTCTGCATTTTACACACAACATCATATCCACAATAAAATATTTTCATCACCGTACCAATAATTCATTATATTTGCAAAGAAAACGAGTTTATTTTATAAAAATATTTTCAAGATGAATGACAAAGAGGCTTTACAGATAGACATTGAAAAAATCATTGGGGAGAAGGCTCCGAAATTCGCTAATAAAATTCCGCGTTTCGTATTTAAATATTTCAAGAAACTGCTTCATCAAGACGACATCAACGGATTATTACTCAGAGCCAACGGAATATCTGGCCTACCTTTCGTAACCGAAACGATGAAAGAATTCAACACTACCGTCATAGCTGAAGGCTTAGAACACGTCAAGAAAGAAGGCCGTTTCATCGTAGCCGCCAACCACCCTATCGGCGGTCTCGACGGCATCGCGCTCATCGATACAGTCGGAAAGATTCGACCTGACGTAATAACACCCGTCAACGATTTTTTGCTTTTCGTTCCTAACTTACGTCCTCTTTTCATACCTGTCAACAAATTAGGCAGCAATGCCGATAACATCAAGATTTTCAACGAGACATTCGCTGGCGACAGAACAATCTGCTATTATCCATTCGGATTGTGCTCGAGAAAACATAAAGGCAAAATCATCGACCTTGAATGGAAAAAGACTTTTATCACTAAAGCCAGGACGTATCAACGCGACATCATTCCTGCACATATTTCCGGAAGAAACAGCGATTTCTTCTATAATCTTTCCAACATTCGTAAAAAATTAGGCATCAAAGCTAATATAGAAATGGCTTTCTTAGTGAACGAATTTTACAAGCAAAAAAACAAAACGCTTACAATAACATTCGGAAAACCAATTCCTTGGCAGACTTTTGACAATAGATACACCGACAGTGAATGGGCAATGAAACTGAGAAATTTCTCATATAATCTTCCTGGAAATCACGAACAAACATTCGACCCTGATAAAAACTATACTATATAAACTATGGAAAAAATTATTGACGCAGTCCCAACAGAAGACATCGCCAAGGAACTAACTCCTGAACACTTTGTCAGGAAGACCAACTACGGCAACAACGAGATTTATATCGTCAACGCACATAACGCTCCTAACACAATGCGCGAGATCGGCCGTATGCGCGAATGGGCTTTCCGCGAATCGGGAGGCGGAACAGGCAAAAGCCTCGACATCGACGAATTCGACACAAGAGACGAAGCTTATTTCGAACAGCTTATCGTATGGGACCCAGTAGAAAAAGAAATACTCGGCGGCTACCGTTTCATATTATGCGAAAAACTTCCTATCAAAAACAACGGACAAGTAGATACTCCAACATCAGAGCTGTTCTACTATTCTGATAAATTCATAAAAGAATATCTTCCATATACAATAGAATTAGGTCGCTCATTCGTACAGCCTAAATATCAATCAACAGGCAACGTAAGAAAGAGCATCTTCACATTAGACAACCTCTGGGACGGACTCGGAGCACTGCTGACTTATTATCCTTCAGCGAAATACTTCTTCGGAAAAGTCACCATGTACTCTCAATTCGACGAGGCTCTCCGCGACATGATTCTCTTCTTCATGAAAAAATTCTTCCCGGATAACGAAAAACTTATCTACCCTTATCCGGATAAAGCCATCAAGACTAAGGCAAGAAAAGCCATCATGAAACTGAGATTAGACGGCAACAACTACCAAAACAGCTATCGTACTCTGAGCAAGTACGTCAGAGAACATGGCTCAACAATTCCTCCATTGTTCAATGCTTATATGAGCCTTTCCGCAACGATGAAGATGTTCGGAACAGCTCTCAACGAACCATTCGGCATGGTGGAAGAGACTGCTATCCTCATAACTATTGAAGACATTTATCCAGAAAAAATCGAAAGACATCTCATCTATAACAAAAACGAAAAATTAGAGATTTGATATGATAATAAAATCAGCAGCATTCCTTCAAAGCAACACAAAAATCGACAAACTTCCGGCAGCCAACAAACCGGAATATGCCTTCATCGGACGTTCCAACGTAGGCAAGTCATCGTTGATCAATATGCTGACCAACAGGAAACAACTTGCAAAAACATCATCAACTCCTGGAAAGACAATCACCATCAACCATTTCCTCATCAATGAAAATTGGTATCTCGTCGATTTGCCTGGCTACGGATTTGCACAGCGTTCCAAGAAAGATCGTGAAGCATGGAAAAAAATGCTCGATGATTATATCAAAAACAGAAAGAATCTCGTAAGTATGTTCGTCTTGGTTGACAGCCGCATCGAGCCACAGAAAATCGACTTGGAATTCATCAACCATCTCGGAGAACTGCAGATGCCGTTCAGCATCATATTCACTAAAGTAGATAAGATAAAAGACACAGAACTACAACATAACCTACAGACCTACAAAGAAAAACTCGCCGAAGAATGGGAAGAGATGCCTAATATCTTCATCACCTCATCAGAAAAAGAAGTGGGAAAAGACGACGTTTTGAACTACATTGACGGACTCAACGAACAACTGAAGGGAAGCTTTTAACAGGATTTCATATTGATAATCCTTGATATACAAAAAAGAGATTGACAAATAATTTGCCAATCTCTTTTTATTTAACCCTGAATTCCTAAAATCCTATATCACTCTTCTTCAAATTGTCTTACGAGTTCATCTAAAGAAATACCCGCATTTTTCAATGAAGCTTTTACATCTTGTGCCAAAGGACTGTCTGGATATTTTTCAAGAAATACACGGTATGTTTCCTTTGCATTTGGAATGTCGCTAATTGTTTCATAAACAAAGCCCTTGATAAACATAGCCATTGGAGCAAGAGCATGTTGAGGATACGCTTCAATCATAAAATCTGCAATCTCAATAGATTTCTGAGGATTGTCAACATTTACATTTACAGAAAAATCAAGCGCTTTAAAAATCATATCAGGACTCATCTCATCCTGTGGATTTTCTTTTGCATATTGCACGTAAGCATCTGCCAACTCTGCTCCAGCTTCTTTGTTAACAGTACCATCAGCGGCAAAAACAAGCGGCTCAAGTCTCGCTATTTTTTCTGATGCAGATTCGTTATTACATGAAGCGAGAAATACTACAACAAGTATTGATAATAATGTTAATAATCTTTTCATAATTGTTAATTTTTATTCGTTAATTTTTTAACTATTTAAAGACGCATCAATGAGTGTCATTTTATCTTCTTCTTTTTGCCGGGAAAATCATTTTATAATCGACATAGACATTGCCTTCTGAGATATTGCGCAATTTGTTTTTGAGCATCATTTTGCGCATAGGAGCGACTCTATCGACATATACTTTTCCTTCGAGATGGTCGAATTCGTGTTGAATGACGCGAGCGCATATTCCATCAAATTCCTCTTCGTGTTCAACGAAGTTCTCATCTAAATAATTGACAGTTATCTTACTTGGACGCTCTACGTCTTCATTCATATCAGGGAGGCTGAGGCATCCTTCGCGGAATGTCCATTTCTCTTCTGAAACCTCAACGATTTCAGGATTGATGAAAACCTTTTTGAAGCCTTTTGCTTCAGGATATGTCTCTTGGAAAGGATCTGCGTCGATGACGAAAAGTCTTATCGACTTATTGATTTGAGGAGCAGCGAGACCTACGCCTTCAGAATGGTACATAGTCTCGAACATATCAGCGATAAGCTGTTGTAAACCTGAATAATCTGGTTCTATTTCTTCTGCTATTTTCTTTAAAACAGGATGGCCGTAAGCCACTACAGGTAATATCATAACTTGAAATTTATTTTAAAATCTATTTTTCTTTATTGCTTCCGATTCCATATAAGACTGCAAGATGATGGTAGCGCTGATGGTATCGACGAGCGCCTTGTTCTGACGTTGTTTCTTACCTAAACCAGCGTCAATCATAGTCTGGAACGCCATCTTGGAAGTGAAGCGTTCGTCGTGACGTTTGATGTCCATCTCAGGGAGAGCCTTTCTCAGCTGACCGATAAAAGGTTCTATGTAACGACTTGATTCAGAAGGATTGTTCTGCATATCTTTTGGTTCTCCAATCACTATAGTCTCAACGTTTTCTTTCTTGACATAATCCAAAATAAATGTCAGCAAATCTTTTGTATCGACTGTTGTTAATGAATTTGCGATGATTTGCAAAGGGTCGGTCACTGCTATGCCGCAGCGTTTCCTTCCGTAATCGATTGCCATTATTCTTGCCATTTCTTAATTTTTGTTTGCAAAGATAATAAATAGTCAACAGACAACGGACAACGGACAACAGATTTTTTAGTTAGGAGTTAGGAGTTAGGAATTAGGAGTTAGGAGTTAGGAACTGAGGGTATGAGGGATTTTAAGTCGCCGAGTCACCAAGTCGCCATGACACCAAGTCTCGCGTAGAGACGCACGGACGTGCGACTTTTAGGAATTAAGAACTGAGGGTATGAGGGATTTTTTATTGCTATTATAAAACTATTTTGAAAAATAAATTTTCCAAAAAACTTGTAGTCTTGTTGTCATGTAGTCTTGTTGACTTTTACTATCTTTGCACAAGTATCATTACTTCATAACAACATCACTACATTACTAAAATAATTATGGAAAATTTAAGAAACATCATAGAAAACGCTTGGGAAGACCGAGCTTTATTGGAAAAGGAAGAAGTTCGCGATGCCATTTGTGCTGTCATTGAAAAATTAGACAAAGGCGAGTTCCGCATTGCTGAAAAGATTGAAGGCAAATGGATTATCAACGAATGGCTGAAGAAAGCCGTTTTGATGTACTTCCCTATCAACAAGATGGAAGTCATGGAGAGCGGCGTTTTTGAATATTACGACAAGATGCCTTTAAAGAGAGGCTTTGAAGAAGCAGGCGTTCGCGTCGTTCCGCCAGCGACAGCAAGATATGGAGCCTTTATTAATAAAGGTGTTATTTTGATGCCATCGTATGTCAACATCGGAGCATACGTCGATAGCGGCACAATGGTCGACACCTGGGCAACGGTAGGTTCATGCGCACAGATTGGAAAGAACGTACACCTGAGTGGCGGCGTCGGCATCGGCGGAGTGTTAGAACCATTGCAAGCAGCGCCTGTCATCATAGAAGACAACTGCTTCATCGGTTCGAGATGTATCGTCGTTGAAGGCGTGAGAATTGAAGAAGAAGCCGTACTCGGAGCCAACACTGTCATCACTGCATCTACAAAAATCATCGACGTAAGCGGAGAAGAACCTGTTGAATACAAAGGATACGTGCCAGCTCGTTCCGTCGTGATACCTGGTTCATACACCAAACATTTCCCAGCAGGAGACTATAATGTTGCCTGCGCTTTAATCATAGGAAAGAGAAAAGAATCGACAGACAAGAAGACATCATTGAATGATGTTTTGAGAGAATATA
>JAGBVS010000049.1 GCA_017630195.1 Bacteroidales bacterium
ACAAGGATATTCTAATATAAAGGATATTCTTTTGTCAACATCAAATATCAAAATATTTTCTATAATTGATTATCAGGTCATACATGGAATACTTTTCAAATTTAAACTTTTCTTCAATGCACGCTTCACGCAGATCAATCAAATAATCATAGTAGAATTTCTTCTGTTCGTTCTCACGATTAAGATCATAAGAAAAGTATGCTTTTGCTTGTGTGCTGCACATATAGTAAAAGCCTTTTTCTTCATTTAAATAAATATAATAGTAATGCGTTTTATACTTCACTTCTAAAAGTGGCTTGCTTCTTCTGATGGATCTTTTTGTTACATTGGTGAAGTCGTTATGCACAAAGTGACCGCCAAAAGATTTTTCCCACCAGGCTGTTCCATACATACCCTTCCATATACCTTGTTTTTCTTCATCCTGAATCGGTACTTCTTCATTAGTAATATGATGCAGCAATATATCGCGGTTTTCTAAATATAAGTGTGTTTCATCTGATTCATTAAGCTGTGCAAGTTCATCAAGAATTTCAAGTTCCCTTGTTACTGGAACAGATATCTGTTCTGCATTTGCAAACAGTAACAGCTTTAACGGCTGCCTTCCACGCTTTAATCTATCTCTTGAAACAGTCTGATATAAATCAAGAAGGTTTTCACCTTCAGATTTCTTTATGCGTTCCCCCAGCTGCGGAATGAATTCATCAAACACCAAAAACTCTACCTCAGTGAAATCATTACCTTTGAAAGTCTGAATTTTATTGAACGATAAGACATAAGCAAGAAGTTTTCCACCTGGTTCTCCGTCTGCATTGGCTTCATAGAATGCCCCAAAACCATCGTCAATCTGAACACCGACAACTCTAATATTCTTATCACGCTTTAATGCCTTATATGGTGACTGATCCAGATTAATCGATTCTTCTTCTTTTAATATTCGCGCAACGTCTTTATCTGTTCGTTTCATATAAATAATTGGGAAATTGCAATAATAAGCAAGCCATAAACAGGAATAAGTTTTACCCGGGCCACGCTTTGACCATACAACATAACACCATGCCAGCGGAAACATGAGCATATCCGCCAGTATGTGATAATATGTATCAAACAGATTTTCATACTTTTCAAAATCTGCCTTCAGCCAAGGGAAATATTTTTTGTTTTCTTCAATCTGCTTTTCAGTTATTTTCATCATATATTTGCACCTCTATTTCTTCATCAAATAATTCTTCAGCATGTTCATATTTTTGTGTACAGTCAAGTTTATAATCGCCTGGAAGAAGATCAATTGAATCAGCTGTTTCATTTCCATCTTCATCAATGTAGATTTCTGAAGCAAAATATACATGCTGCTTCTTTCCGGTTTCAGATCCTTTAAAGATAAAATTCTGTGTGAAGTTCGTCAAATCATCATTCAGGCACTTGGCACCAGTCTTTTTTGGAACACCAGCAACAGTTATATGTATCTTTCCATCTTTTAAGCACCTTCCAGCATATCTTTTTGCACCCATTACTTTGAATTCTGTATAATCATCTTTCAGCGGTTTATGTTCTGCAATTCCAAGAGTAAAAACATGACCTTCAATTTCTACGCTATCATAACCATTTGCTCTTAAAAGCCTTAAACAGTTTTCATTATATGCTGCAATCTTTTCAAGATCCCAACCATGTGCATAAGCTGAATCTGTATCATTGTAAAGAAGTAGTCCGCCTTCACTTTCAGGCTTTACGCATTTATTGAGTTCATGCACATTTCTGAATGCGTATGAAGTGACCCAGCAGCCCCAAGCAAAATTTAATATGGAAGTTTTCTTTTTCAAAAATTTATCATATTCTTTTCTCATTTGCTTCTGATGTTCCTTTTCGTTCACTGTTCCATCCTCATTAAGTGGTATATCAGGCTTATATATTTCTGTCAGATCCAGCGAATCAAAATCTTCTTTTATAACTTCCTTGATTGATTTCTGTACACACATACCATAACAGCCATTAATCTGATACTTTTTAAGTGTTCGCAGCACTTCCACACTTTCATCTTTTTCAGCTTCAACAGTCAGCTTGCACTTGTCAACAAACAGATTAAATATGAAATCAGTAAACCATCTTGGAAGATAATCTTTTGCAGCTGCTTCAACTTCAACACACAGACTACCTTCAAATTTATATTGTTCATCAATTACTTCCAGGTCAATTTCATTAAGGTAGATTTCACAGTAATCACATTCAAGTATTCGCCCATTATCAAGCACCGGATTGATACATGTTCCTGGTACACATTTTGAAAATTGAAGTGCTGGCATTACATGATCAGGATTCTTTAGCTTCACCTTATAGCCGATAAGCTTAAACATGAATGCTGTACTTTCTGAAGCTTTTAATATTTCATCTATGCTGCAATCACGCATCTTATTGAATGATTCCATCGGATATTTAAAAGCCAACATGCAAAATGGATAAGAGGAAACGAAATCGTAACATTGAACAAGAAATTCTGCTGCTTCAGGATCCAAGTCTTTTAACAGATCTTCATCAATAAGTGTATCTATTTCAAATCTATTTGCATGAACATATCCACCATGAAATAATTTTGTCTGTTTTATATACTGTTCAAACGTCGGCGCTATCCGGTTAAATAAATCTTTACCACCATTTTCTTTTGCAATATGAAATAACAGATCGCGGATAATTCCGGTTGATGTATAAGGCATTGAATAGATTCTTTTATGAATCATCTGCATTGTTTTATCAATACATTCAACACCGGAAAGTGTATCAAACTCAATATACTGAAATTCGTTCTTAGAAAATTTTTCATGTTGTGTTCTAAACTTCAAGTAATCCCATTTTCCGACAGCTTTTTTGTGTTCAACATCAAGATCATTGGCCCAGCGTTCAAGTGACCGCTGCGCAAGTATCAGCGAGTCGCGCAATTCAATACCATTTGCAAACTGAAGATAAAGCGGATAATGTGGTTTTATATTCAGCTGCTTTTCAGGCTTGCCAAGACTGCGATACATAAAACGCCTAGTGAACCAGTGATCATAAGCGAGATTATGCGCATACATCACAGTTATTTCACCCTTCATAGAATCATGTATCTGTTTCATAGTAGATATAAGTGTGCTTGGCTTATGCCCCCATAAAGTTACTATATTAATATGAAATGCCCTGATTGTTAAAGTCCATGCAACAACATGATTTTCTCTTGCCTTATGGCCTGATGGAAGCGCAGACATTTGTTTACTTTTTGATAGTTTCTTACGTGATGTTTCGGTGTCGAACATGATGATACAATCATTGTATGTTTTATTCTGTCCGCGCCCTGGTCTTTTGGTATACATGATATTATCCAGGATGGCATAGTTAAACATACTATGATGAATGAATTCATAGGGAATATTTTTCGATATATATTCTTGACGTAAAAGATATAATTCAGATTGTTTCATGTTCCCAACAGCACCGCCTTATTTCCGTTGAAGTAATGATTTTACATCTTTCTTGTAATAGCGCAGCATATTATTGACAGTGTTCTCCAGGTTAATGTTTTTTGTCATCTTTCCGGTTACTGGATCTTTTTCTTCCGGAATTATAATTGAAATTGGCTGATGTTCCTGAAGTGCGCGCTTTATCTGTTTTTTGTTCTTTTGAATAACACCGATTGCTTTTAGTGCTGTTGCAGATGCCTTGCGTGCTCCGGTCTTTTTCCAAAGTACAGTATCAAAAACTGTTGCTGTTTTACTCCATGTCATATCAACATCATACTTTTCACGGATCGTATTAGCACGCTTCTGAAATATCTCATCAATCTGTGATTTTGTTGATGTTGGAGCATTTAAGAATTCAAGCACGCGGTTTATATCTTTATAAACAGTATTAAGATTAGTATCAGGTGATATCTTTCTGTTAAACCTGGTTGCATTTTCACCAAACATTCCACGGATATCACGCTGTGCTTTTGCATATGCCCATTGTGTTACTTCTTTGTAACCTTTTTTCTGAGCAAGATCTTCAAGCGCACGCAGTCTGTTATCGGCTGCTTTTGCAATCTTCTTATAGAATTCCAAGTATTCAGGCTTCTTTGTCCATGACTTAGAATTCTTGTATTGACGTTGAAGTGCTTCAAATTCAGCTTGATAGTTTTTTATCTCACCAATTTTTGCCATAGCTTTTACCTCCTCTTATATTAGAATATCCTCAAAATGATCTCAATACAATCAGAACATTCATTCGGAACGCTACCCAACCCATATAAATTAAATATGTTATATAACAACTTCACCTGGACCGGATCATCCACTTGCGCACACACGAACAGATGTTCTATGGGGGA
>JAGBVS010000050.1 GCA_017630195.1 Bacteroidales bacterium
CATTGAATAAGCTCTGAACTGTGGTTCAGGGTTATGCATGACGAGGTCGAACATACCGAATTTTTCCCAGTCGGCTCTGTATTCTTCATCAACGTCGATGTCTTTGTAGTTGACGTCGATAGCAGGAACGTCGATTTGGATGTAACCTCCTGATAAGAACTTGAGGTGTTCGCCTTCTGGAAGTTTAACGACGAATTCCTTAATAAATGTAGCGACGTTTCTGTTGCTGACAACTTCACATTCCCATTTCTTGATACCGAAGATTTGTGGGTTGATGTGAATTTTCATGTCTTCGCGGACTTTAACTTGGCAGCCTAATCTCCAGTGATCTTGTTGTTCTTTTCTGCTGAAGAAGCCTGTTTCTGTTGGGAGGATTGTACCGCCGCCTTCAAGAACTTGGCAACGACACATACCGCAGCTACCGCCACCACCACATGCTGATGGAAGGAAAATTTGTTCGTTAGCTAAAGTGCCAAGCAATGAGTTGCCTGGTTCTACTTCGATTTCTTTTTCACCGTTGATATTGATTTTCACTTTGCCCTGTGGAGCAAGTTTTTTTCTAACAAAAACTAATACTGTTACAGGAATCAAGACAACGACCAAAAATACTGCAATACTTAATAAAATAATAGATGTAGTACTCATTTCTTTTCTTTTTTAAACTGTAACTATTAATTATTTGAATGTAATACCAAGGAATGACATGAAGGCGATGCCCATCAAACCTGTAACGATGAATGCTATACCTGTACCTTGTAATGACTTAGGGACATGAGAATATCTGATCTTTTCTCTGATAGCTGCAATACCTACGATAGCGAGTAACCAGCCGAGGCCAGAACCTAAACCGTAAGAAAGTGACTGACCTACTGAGCTGAAGTCTCTTTCTTGCATGAAGAGACAGCCACCCATGATAGCGCAGTTAACAGCGATAAGAGGCAAGAAAATACCTAATGATGAATACAATGCAGGAGTGAATTTCTCTATCACCATTTCAAGAATCTGAACTACAGAAGCGATGATAGCTATGAAAAGGATGAATGTCAAGAAGTCTAAGTTGACATCTGCGAATTTTGGGCTGATCCATGATAATGCGCCTGCTGAGAGAACGTATTTGTCTAACAAATAGTTGATAGGCACTGTGATAGCGAGAACGAAAACGACTGCTACGCCGAGACCAAATGAGGTCTTAACATTTTTTGAAACAGCGAGATATGAGCACATTCCGAGGAAGTATGCAAATATCATATTGTCGATAAATATCGAACGGATGAAAATACCTAATGATTCCATTATTTCTTATCCTCCTCTGGTTTTTGTAGCCACATGATAACACCAACAATGATCAATGCCATTGGAGGGAGAATCATAAGACCGTTGTTCATATATCCAAAATTGTAAAGTCCTTCTGGGATAACTTGGAAACCGAGCAATGTTCCTGAACCGAAGAGTTCGCGGAAGAAAGCAACGATAACCAAAATAATACCATAACCGAGACCGTTGCCTATACCATCAAGCAATGATTCCCATGGACCGTTACCCATAGCGAAAGCTTCGAGACGACCCATAACGATACAGTTGGTGATGATAAGACCTACGAATACTGAAAGCTGCTTGCTTACATCATAAACGAATGCCTTGAGGAATTGGTCAACGAGGATAACTAAAGTTGCAATAACTATAAGTTGAACGATGATACGTATCTTTGAAGGAATACCTTTTCTTAATAAAGAGATAACAAGGTTTGACAATGCGATAACCACTGTTACTGAAAGAGCCATTACCAATGCCGGTTTGAGCTTAGCTGTTACGGCGAGAGCAGAGCAGATACCTAATATTAATACTGTGACAGGATTTGCCTTGCGTAATGGAGCTGTTAAAAGTTCTAAATTCTTACTCATTGTTTTTCAATATAAGGTAAATAAGATCCTAACACATTTTCAATCATATTATTAACTCCTTGTGAAGTTATAGTACCACCGCTGATAGCATCAACAGAATGTTTTTGAAGGTCAGCTGATAATTTAGCAACGCCGCCTTTTACAACATCAACAGATACGAATTCGCCATTGCTGAAGATAGTCTTGCCTTGGAATTGGCTTCTGAATTTTTCTGTTGTGATTTCAGCACCTAAACCTGGAGTTTCTGATTTGTGGTCGAAAACAACGCCGACAACATTTTGGAAGTCTGATGTCATGCCGATGTAGCCCCAGATAGGACCCCAAAGACCAGCACCTTGAAGAGGAAGAACGTTGACGTTTTCTTTACCATTATTAATAACGATAACTGGCAATACAAAGTCTTGACCGTTGTCTCTCTTGTAAAGTTCGTCTTTCAAATTCATTGTGAAAGCTTCGAATTTCTGGTAGTTTTCTGTTGTTTCTTTAACAACTTCACCTTTACCATTAACGAGCATCATCTTAGCGCAATCTTTATTGAAAAGTTCTTGAACATTAGCGCCTTCTTCTATTTTTACGTCGGCTGCTTGTAAGATGTTCATCATTTTTTCATTATTGACATTTGCTTCTTGGAATGGTTGTAAAACCAATGCTGCTGCTGA
>JAGBVS010000051.1 GCA_017630195.1 Bacteroidales bacterium
ATCGAGCCAGACAATTTCAGCGACAGATTTTTAAGACTTTTCGAAAACGACAAACTCGCGCCTCATATGCACATCTGCCTTCAAAGCGGAGCAGAGAACACATTAAAGGCGATGAACCGCCATTACACAGCATCCGATTTCAGAAAAATGTGCGACAGAATAAAAAACGTAATTCCAGACTTCAACATCACCACTGATTTGATTGTCGGATTCCCTGGCGAGACAGAAGAAGACTTTTTAGAAAGCGCTGAGATGTGTAGAGCAATAGGATTCAGTCACATACACACTTTTAAATATTCAATAAGAAACGGCACCAAGGCTGCAAAGATGCCAAATCAGGTTCCAGATAAGATAAAGACTGAACGCAGCGCGATTATCAGACAAATATCAGCTGAGAACAAAAAGAGATATTTTGAACAGATGCTTGGCAAGAGTCAGAAGATGCTTATCGAACGCATAAGTGCAGATGGCATAGCACAAGGATATGGCGAAAACTATATCCCAATGAGACTCAAAAATAAAGATTTAGAAAAAAACACCTTCGTCAATGTTGTCGTTGACAGCATAATCGAAAAAGGCGACAACTCGGAAGTACGTGCAAGTCAACAAATTAGACAATGAAAAAGTATTTTCAAAAAAAAGAAAAAAAATTCATTAAAAAATGTAATTTGTAACGATAATTTAAGTAATTTTGCACCCCGAATATTGGTATAGAATTCATAAAAAATAAAAATATAGATATGGCAAATCACAAATCATCAATCAAAAGAATCCGTCAAACAGAAAAAAGACGCTTACGCAACCGCTTCTACGCTAGAGCAATGCGCGCCGCTGTTAGAGGATTCAGAGCTTTAACAGAAAAAGCTGAAGCTGAAGCAAAACTTTCAGAAATGTACAAAATCATTGACAAGACAGCTAAACGCGGTATCATCCACAGAAACAAAGCTGCTAACTTAAAGTCAAAACTTGCACATCACACAGCAAAATTAGCATAACAAAATTACACAACAATAAAAACCGGCTCTCGAGTCGGTTTTTTTGTTAAAATTAATTAATAATTAGTCTCAAAAATCTTAAACTTTTAACTGTAAACTTTAATGATAGAATTCTTAACGACATACAATCTAAACGGCATCTTTATAGGAATAGCAACATTCTTAATAATAGGCATATTCCATCCTTTCGTAATAAAAGGAGAATATCACTTCGGAGTAAAATGCTGGTGGGTTTTCGCACTGATGGGAATCATAAGCACAACAGCATCCATTATGGTCAAAGAACTCACATGGTCAATTTTGTTAGCCGTCTGGGGCGCATCATCATTCTGGTCGATACATGAACTCTTTGAACAAAGAGAAAGAGTAAGAAAAGGATGGTTCCCCAAGAAAAAATGAAAATCACATTTAAGCCTGAAAGGCTTTAACATATATAACACACGGCATCGCCGTATGAACCTCCAAAAATATGAAAACCATAAAATCATGGGCAGAAGAAGACCGCCCAAGAGAAAAAATGCTATCTAAAGGAAAAGAAGCATTAAGCAATGCCGAACTATTAGCCATATTAATAGGTAGCGGCAACAGCAAAGAATCGGCAGTAGATTTGTCAAGACGAATACTCAGCGACAAAAACGACAATCTTATTGAACTGTCAAAACTAAACATCAACGAATTGATGAAATACAACGGCATAGGAGAAGCCAAAGCCGTTTCAATTACAGCAGCCATGGAACTCGGTCGCCGACGTCGTTACAGCGAAGCATTAGAACAGCCTTCTATAAAAAACAGCAAGATCGCATACGAATGCTTCTACGCTTATCTCTCCGACCTCGACCACGAACAATTCTGGATTATGCTTCTTAACAATGCCAACAAAATAATTAAATTAGAACAAATCGGAGTCGGTGGAATGACCGGAACCACCGCCGACCCTAAGAAGATTTTCAAATGCGCACTTGAAAACAATGCCGCAAGCGTGATGCTTTGCCATAACCATCCTTCCGGAAATATCAACCCAAGCAATGCCGACAAACAGATAACCAACAACCTGATAAATGCTGGAAAATTCCTTGAAATTAAAATTTTAGACCATATCATCATTGGTAACGATAATTATTTTAGTTTTGCAGATGAAGGATTATTGTAATAAAATGATAAAAATCGTCACCATTATAGGAGCAAGACCGCAGATTATCAAGGCTGCAGCTTTGAGTCGCGCAATCAAGGAAAATTTCTCAAACGAGATAAACGAAGTTATAGTTCACACCGGTCAACATTACGACGAAAACATGTCACAAGTGTTTTTCGACGAACTCGGAATACCAACACCTAATTATAATTTAGGAGTCGGTTCCGGCAGCCACGGAATACAGACTTCAAAAATGATAGAAGGCATTGAAGATATTCTCATAAAAGAAAAACCAGACTACCTCGTAGTCTATGGCGACACCAACTCCACTTTAGCAGGAGCAATAGCAGCTTCTAAAATCCATATACCTATCGTACATATAGAAGCCGGATTACGCTCGTTCAACAAAGCAATGCCAGAAGAAATCAACAGAATCTGCTGCGACCATTGTTCAACAATGCTATTCAGCCCAACTCTCACGGGTTACAATAATCTTATCAAAGAAGGTTTCAATCCAGAAAACAAAAAACCTTTTACAATCGACAATCCTGGCATCTATCATTGCGGAGACGTAATGTACGATAACAGCTTATATTTTGGCTCGAAAGTCAAAAGTCAAAAGACAAAAGACAAAAGACAATACATTTTATGTACAATACATCGAAACAACAACACTGACGAAGCGGAAAGACTAAGTTCGATTGTTAGAGCTTTGTTAAGATTATCTGAAGAAAAAGAAATTGTAATTCCATTACATCCAAGAACAAAGAAACTGTTGGATGTTAATTTAAGTTCAGACATTTATAACGAACTTATTAATAATGAGAAAATACATATCATTCCACCTGCATCTTTTTTAGAAATGATAAGTTTGGAAAAGAATGCCGACTTGGTAATAACCGATTCTGGAGGAGTTCAAAAGGAAGCCTTTTTCTTCAAGAAACCATGTATTATAATAAGGAGTGAAACCGAATGGAAGGAAATTGTCGAATGCGGGGCTGCTGTCATTACCGATGCAAACGAAGAAAAGATAATTGATGCATATTATCATTTTATAAAAAAAGAAAACCAAGAATATCCAGAATATTTTGGAGACGGGAAAGCAGCTATTTTTATATGTAACGAATTGATTAACAATAAATAATAAATTATTACATATTTTTTCAAAATTTCTTTCTTTTTAATTAAAAAATTATTATTTTTGCACAACGAAAAATAGAACACAGAAGTTCAACTTAATTGTTTAATTATCAATAAAATAAATTATGAATCAGTACGAAACCGTTTTCATTTTAACTCCCGTTTTATCTGATGAACAGATGAAGGAA
>JAGBVS010000052.1 GCA_017630195.1 Bacteroidales bacterium
CATGCCAAATATATACCATAATTTGATATTATTAGTTATCAAGCATTTAAAATTCCATCTTTAAAATCAGTGTAAAAATAATAGACAGTTGATGTAAAACAAATAGACATTTTGTGTTAAATAACTTTAACTTTATTTTACATTGATTATTGGTAACGAAAAACATCTTATTGTTATTTCAAACAAATAACACAAAAAAAATGTTGTTTTTATACAATTATTACACAAAAAAAATGTATTTTTGTAGAAAAACATTTATCAGATGGAAAGAACTATTTATCAAAATTTATTGGAATGGAAAGATAATCCAAACAAGAAGCCTCTTATTTTGTTAGGTGCACGACAGGTTGGAAAGACATACATATTAAAGGAATTTGGCAGTCGAGAATTTGACAACCTAATTTATGTTAATTGTCATAAAGATTCATTCGCATTGAATTTATTCAGAAACTTTGACATTAAACGTATTGTTACAGAGCTGGAACGTTATTATGAAACAGATATAGTCATAGGAAAGACATTGATATTCTTCGATGAAATACAAGAGATTCCGAATGCAATTGCTTCATTGAAATATTTTTGCGAGGACTATCGTTCTCTGCATGTCGTTGCTGCAGGTTCATTATTAGGAATATCATTGCGCAATGATGAGTCATTTCCTGTAGGAAAAGTAAATATGATGAAGATGTTTCCTATGACATTCAATGAATTTTTATTAGCTAATGGAAGAAGCAAAACAGTGGAACTTTTAGACACATGTGATTGGGAATCCATATCAGCAATGGATGAATTACTGAAAGAATATCTTCGTCAATATTATTTCATTGGAGGAATGCCAGAAGCCGTTTTAAAATATATTGAAACCAAAGATGTTAGACAAGTACGGATGATACAAAGAGAAATTTTAGACACATATTACTACGATATGTCGAAACATACGAAGACTCAGATTCAACGTATTCATCAGGTTTGGAACAACATTCCAGCACAGTTGTCAAAAGAAAACAAAAAGTTTTTTTACGGAGACATTAAAAAAGGTGCCAGATCAAAAGATTATGAGATGGCCATGCAATGGTTGATAGATGCCGGATTGGTGTATAAAGTAGAAAAATGCAAGCAACCTACAATTCCATTGAAATTTTACGCAGATAGTTCAGCCTTCAAATTATACATGCTTGACTGCGGATTGCTGGCATGTCTGTCAGAGGCTAACCCTAACACCATGTTGCTTAACGATAATGCCTTTGTTGAATTTAAAGGAGCATTTACAGAGAACTTCGTACTTCAGCATTTGAAGGCAACGAACAATATTTCTATCTTCTATTACTCTAAGGACAATTCCACAATGGAAATAGACTTTCTCCTCCAGACTGAGGAAAAAGTCATTCCCATAGAAGTGAAAGCATCTGTCAATGTTAAAAGCAAATCATTATCGTTATTTGTAAATGAGGATTTTAAAGACAAAAACTTTAAAGCAGTACGTTTTTCTTTAAAACCATACATTGACCAAGAATGGATGGAAAACATCACGCTATATGCTGTAGATAGCTATATTAGAAGCATTTTGGTTTAAGACAGAACTCCACGTATCTCTTCATCGTCAAACAAATCCCCATGATACATGCGATACGTGGAGACTTCAGATTCATTCTATCTTTATCATCTCTATCGGGTTGGCGTTGGCTGTCTTCCAAGTGCGGACGACGAGAATGACGTATATTATCAACAGAACGATGCCTGCTCCGAGTATGAACGTCCATGATGCCAATGGCTCGCACATAGTTTCCAACATATCAATATAACGCAGTCCTCCCCAGACTGCTCCGACTACGCCGGTTATTATAGCAGGAACTATCACCCATAGAAGGTTAAGTCCTAACAGACGCAGCACCTGTACGCTCGTCGCGCCATTGACCTTACGGATGGCGATCTCCTTGCGACGACGCGACATCTCATTACCGAGATAACCTACCAAACCGATAAGCGAAATCAACAAGGTCACAAGTGAAATGACGAGCACATTGTTGCGCATATCATCGCGATAAGTAAACTGACTCTTCACCTTGTCGGCGTAAGAAAGTAATGTATATTCCGAATCAGAATGATAATGTTTCTTGATTGCATTGTCCAATGCCTTGATGTTCTCTGATGACAATTCATCAAGACGAATGTTGTATTGTAGCATCGCATCCTGAGCTGACATCTGATTAAAGAAATGTTCCGGACGATAAACCGCAAGTGGCAATATTATACCTAAACCTTGTGAGAAATCTTTTACAATACCTATGACTTGAATCCACCCATTCTGGAAGAAATATTTACCGACAGCAGAATCCAAATCCCAGCCATGCTGATGCACGAATTTCTCATTTACAATCGCTTTCTTAGTTCCGTCCTGCTCATTGAAGTTACGACCTCGGATAATATCCATCTGCATGGTTTCTATATAGTTTTCATCGAAACATTCATAACGGCATAAAAACATTATTTCTTCTTTTTCCACGTCAATTACAGGAGAACCCATATAACCGTTTATTGGATATTGTACAGAAAGTCCGACACTTTGCACGAATGGTAGTTTACCGATTTCGTCACGCAATGCTGAATGTTGCGATTGTGTAGCCGAATATTCCATCGTGATGACATTATCATATTTATATCCGACATCAGCTTTCAACACATATTTGGATTGTTGCGACGTGACAAGCAAGAAACATACGACGGCTGTAGTACAAGCCACCTGAACGAATAACAAAATGCGTTTCCACCAGGTACGGTTGTCGCTGCCACGTTTGAAAGCATATTCAAGATTTACTCGAGAATAAAGTATAGCCGGTATCAGACCTGCCAAGAGGAACGAGACGATACATACCAATGCAGGAATCCAGATACGTTCCAATGCGAAAAGTTCATTAAGATGATAGCCAAGCAACTGATATATCTGATTGCTTAGACATAAGATGAGAAACGCCGCCAATAAAATTGACGCTACAATCATGATAAAAGTCTCGGAAAGCAACATACGGAAGATGTCGCCACGCGACGCACCGCTACAACGCAACATCGCTATGGTACGGTTACGTGATGCGAGTGACGACAAGGTGAGCAATACATAGTTAAGCGTACCGACAAGAAGCGCGAGAACGGCTAAAACACCATATATCACCTGCGTCGTGCGAGTGGAATCATCAACGACATAATATGAATCTTCAATAGGAACGAAGAAGAATTCAGCATGTAACATCTGCATCATGAATTGCAGCATCTCATGATGTTCTATCAGAGACTCAAACTGAGTTTCCAATTCATCAATAGTGGCACCTTTATTTAATTTGATATAAGTAGGATAATTATCACCTCCATTCCAGTCGAGAGTCTGAGGATCAAATTTCAACCAACTCACTATATCGAAATCAACGATAGGATTTGTAACGGGAGGTGTATTGAAGACACCTGCCACTACATGTTCTTCTTCATTAATTGTAATAATCTTACCAAGCGGATCATTCTTTCCGAATACTTTGTCAGACAATCGCTCCGAAATCATGACTTCGTTGTTGGCGAGACCTTCGTTGGAAAGCACACGTTCCACATCACCGCTTATCACGCCGAAGTCCAAGACCTTGAAGAAGTCAGAGCTTACCTTCAGCCGACGCGACTTGATGGCATCATTTCCCATATTGACCTGCATCGACTCTTTCAATAAGTTCGTTGTCATCTCAATCGAAGGAACCTCTTCAGCGAGTGTAAACGCCATCGGCTCTAACATACCTTGACTGCTGAAATCCGCCATTGACGACTTCATAAACACCTGATACACCCGCTCTCTATCGGGAAAGAAACGTCCGTATGAAAGGTTGATGCCGACATACGAGCATATCAGCAAGGCTACAATAAGTCCCAATGCCAACGACACCAAACGTGTCACGGAGTTACCTCTGTTTCTCCATAAATATCGTAAAGAATAGTTTGTGATCATATTTTTCTAGCTTTGAGCTATGAGCTATGAGCTATGAGCTTGGGATTACGCCCACAACTCACTGCCCATTGCCCACAGTAATTTATAAATTTATTTTGATTTTCAATTTTCCGTTTTCAATTTTCAATTTCTGAGACGTGTCAATGTGTGTTTATTTTTATTGGAATCATTGAAGCGTCTCTACCAAACATTCCTAATTAATAATTAGCACTTCATTATCTCCATAATTGTCGTACGATGATGTTATCACTTTCTCTCCTGGATTGAGGCCTTCAAGCACTTCGTAATATTGAGGGTTCTGGCGTCCGATGCGTATCTCGCGTTTGTATGCTTTCTCGCCACTCTCATCCACGACGTAAATCCATCTGCCGCCTGTCTTCTGGAAGAACGAACCTCTTGGTATTATCGCTGCTTCGGTAGGCTGTCCGAGTTGCAAATTTAAGTAATACGTCTGACCTCTGCGTATGTTTTCGGGCAACTCATCACTGAAACGGAAGTCGGCTTTGAATTGTCCGTTACGCACCTCCGGATATACCTTCCTCAAACTCATCTCGAACTTATTATCCTGACGTTCAAACGATGCTGTCAATCCTGTCGTCACTCTGTCGATATAATGTTCGTCTATCTGAGCTTGCACCTTATAAGCAGACAAGTCGTTAATCTGTCCGATGTTCATTCCTTGTGATAGCGACTGTCCGAGTACAGCGTCCAACATTCCTACTTCTCCGTCGATAGGAGCCTTGACTTTGAGGTTATCGACACGTTCACGGATGAGTTTCATATTAAGCTCCATCGACTTCAGGCTCTCTTCCATCTGCTGCACCTGAGAGCTACGATATAAAGAATCTTGCTTCTGACGTTCCAAGATAAGAGTACGTTTATTCACAGCGAGCTGATAATTC
>JAGBVS010000053.1 GCA_017630195.1 Bacteroidales bacterium
TCAAAAATTGGAAGACAAGAGTAAATCTCCTGCCTTGGATTCGTGCCCACAACGCCGTGGTGTTTGTGTACGTGTTTACACAACAACACCTAAGAAGCCTAATTCAGCTATGCGTAAAGTTGCTAGGGTTCGTTTGACCAACCAAAAAGAAGTTAATGCCTATATTCCAGGTGAAGGTCATAACTTGCAGGAACACTCTATCGTGATGATTAGAGGTGGTCGTGTTAAGGATCTTCCAGGTGTACGTTATCACATCATCCGTGGTGCTTTGGATACTGCAGGTGTTGATGGTCGTGCACAACGCAGATCAAAATACGGCGCAAAACGTCCTAAAAAACAAGCCGCTAAGAAGAAATAATTGTTAAACGGTAAACAGTTTAGAAATTAGACATGAGAAAAGCTAAACCAAAGAAAAGAATCATCCTTCCAGATCCAAAATACGGTGATGTATTGGTAACAAAATTCGTTAACAACATCATGTTGAAGGGTAAGAAAAATCTTGCTTACGGTATATTCTACAGTGCAATGGATATCGTAGCAGGTAAATTGAACGAAGACCCTGTCAGTGTTTGGAAGAAAGCTTTAGAAAACGTAACTCCACAGGTAGAGGTAAGAAGCCGTCGTATTGGTGGTGCAACTTTCCAAATCCCTTCAGAGATTCGTCCAGCACGTAAACAAAGTATCGGTATGAAAAACCTCATCGGTTATGCTCGTAAACGTCACGAAAAGACAATGGGTGAAAGATTAGCAGGTGAAATCATGCAAGCATACAAAGAAGAAGGTGCTGCTTTCAAGAAAAAAGAAGAAATCCACAGAATGGCTGACGCTAATAAAGCCTTCTCTCACTTCAGATTCTAATATATAAAAGGTGTAAATAAAGATGAAAAACGGTCAAAATAATATATCAAAACTCGCGTTCACTCGTAACATTGGCATCATGGCCCACATTGATGCTGGTAAAACCACTACAACTGAACGTATATTGTATTATACAGGCCGTAGTCGTCGTATCGGAGAAGTGCATGATGGTGCAGCAACAATGGACTGGATGGTCCAAGAGCAAGAACGCGGTATCACAATCACTTCAGCAGCCACAACAGTATTCTGGAATGTTAATAATACACCTTATAAAATTAATATAATCGACACTCCCGGCCACGTTGACTTTACAGTTGAAGTTGAACGCTCTTTGAGAGTTCTCGACGGTGCTGTTGCTTTGTTCTGCGCTGTTGGTGGTGTTGAACCACAATCAGAAACTGTATGGCATCAATCCGATAAATACAAAGTGCCACATATCTGTTTTGTTAACAAAATGGACCGCTGTGGTGCTGACTTCTTTAAGGTTGTTGATCAAATTAGAGAACGCCTTGGCGCTAATCCAATACCATTACAAATCCCTATCGGAAGCGAAGATTCCTTTATTGGAGTCGTAGATTTAGTTAAAAACACAGCTTTTGTGTGGGAAGATGAACTTGGAATGCAAGTCTCAGAAGTAGAAATACCTGAAGATTTGAAAGATATGGCTGCTGAATATCGTTCAATGTTATTAGAAGGCGCTGCTGAAGATAATGAAGAATTGTTCGAAAAATTTATGGATGATCCTGATTCTATTACAGAAGAAGAACTTATTGCAGAAATTAGAAAAGCTACTATTTCAAGACGTGCTTGTCCAGTATTATGCGGTGCTTCTTTCAAGAATAAGGGTGTTCAACTTTTGCTCGATGCAATCATCAATTATCTTCCAAGCCCAGATGATATTGACGATGTAGTAGGCGTTAATCCAAGAACCGATAAAGAAGAAATACGCAAAGCGGATGCAAATGAGCCGTTCTGCGCACTCGCTTTCAAAATCGCAACAGATCCATACGTTGGTCGTCTTGCTTTCTTCCGTGTATATTCAGGTTCATTGAAATCTGGTTCATACGTACTTAATGTAACCACAGGTAAGAAAGAACGTATATCACGTATCATGCAGATGAATGCTAATAAGCAAACACCACTCGATGTAATTGAAGCTGGTGATATAGCTGCAGCAGTCGGATTCAAAACAATTAGAACAGGTGACACCCTGACTAGCGAAGATATGCCTTTGTTGCTTGAGTCTATCTCATTCCCACAACCAGTAGTTCAAATCGCAGTTGAACCTAAAACTCAAGCAGAAATGGACAAGTTATCAGCTTCCTTAGATAAACTTGCCGAAGAAGATCCTACATTCCAAGTCACCACAGACGAAAATTCAGGTCAAACAATTATCGCTGGCATGGGTGAATTACATCTTGATATTATCATCGACAGATTAAAAAGAGAATTCGGCGTAGAGATTAATGTTGGTAGTCCTCAAGTGGCTTATAAAGAGTCATTCACACAAACAGTTACCCATCGTGAGGTATATAAGAAACAAACTGGTGGTAAAGGTAAATTTGCTGACATCGAGTTTGAAATTGGCCCAGCAGATGATGGCGTTACAGGATTACAATTTATCAATGACGTAAAAGGTGGTAACATTCCACGCGAATATATTCTCGCTGCAGAAAAAGGTTTCAAGAGTGCATTATCAAATGGTGTTCTTGCTGGCTTCCCAATGGATTCAGTGAAAGTACGTTTATATGATGGTTCAACTCATCCAGTAGATAGTGATGCATTGTCATTTGAAGTGGCAGCTCACTTAGGTTTCAAAGCTGCAGGCGCAAAAGCAAAATCAGTTGTTATGGAACCAATCATGGATGTTGAAGTAAGAGTACCATCTGAGTATATGGGTGATGTATCAGGCGATCTTAATAGAAGAAGATCTATTCTACGTGAAGTAGAAGCCGGTATTTCGCAACAAATCATAAGAGCAAATGTACCGTTGTCAGAAATGTTTGGATATATCACAACATTAAGAACTTTAACACAGGGAAGAGCTAATTATAGCATGAAGTTCAGTCATTATGCAAGATTGGCAGACGATTTGGCTGATGTTGTTGTAAAGAAAGCAAAGGGAACATATTTCTTCTTTTAATAAGAAGTATTGACAGAATAAATTAGAATAAAAATAAAAAAATTAACAACAAATTCTTATGAGTCAAAGAATTAGAATTAAGTTAAAATCTCACGATCACAACTTGGTTGATAAATCAGCTGAGAAGATTGTGAAAACCATCAAATTGACTGGTGCTGTAGTTAGCGGTCCTATTCCGTTACCAACAGACAAGAAAATTTACACGGTTTTGCGTTCTACCTTCGTACACAAGAAATCGAGAGAGCAATTTGAGTTATCATCATACAAGCGTTTGCTTGATATCTATAACTCAACAGCACAAACAATCGATGCTTTGATGAAGTTAGAATTACCAAGCGGTGTAGAAGTAGAAATTAAATTATAATTGTAAAACTATCTAGTAATTAAAAGCGTAGCATGTCAGGAATACTAGGAAAAAAGATTGGGATGACCAGCATTTACGACGAAAGCGGAAGAAACATTCCTGTAACAGTCGTTGAAGCAGGTCCATGCGTAGTTACCCAAGTTAAGACAAAAGAAAAGGACGGTTACGATGCTATCCAAATGGCGTTTGATGAAAGAAAGGTGAAAAACACACCTAAGGCTTTGCAAAAGCATTTTGAAAAAGCCGGCACAACACCAAAGAAGGTAGTTCGCGAATTTTCACGTTTCGAAGAAGGTCACAGAAAGAGCCTTGGTGAAACAATTACCGTCGAAGTATTTATGGAAGGCGAATTTGTTGACGTAACAGGTATCAGCAAAGGTAAAGGCTTCCAAGGTGTAGTGAAACGTCACAATTTTGCTGGCGTTGGACAATCGACTCACGGTCAACATAACCGTATGAGAAAACCGGGTTCAATCGGTGCTTGTGCTTACCCTTCAAGAGTATTCAAAGGTTTAAGAATGGGTGGCCACATGGGTAACCGTACAGTGAAGGCTATTAACCTTCAAATCATGAAAATCGTTCCCGAGAAGAATTTGTTAGTTGTGAAAGGTTCAGTACCGGGATCTAAAAACGAATATTTAAAAATAGAAAGATGGAGTTAGAAGTTTTAAGA
>JAGBVS010000007.1 GCA_017630195.1 Bacteroidales bacterium
ATCAAGCCCCGATTTCTGTTCATTATTACACCACTTACGAATTTAACAGGGGTAATTCAAATTAAATAAACGCTTCTAACGTGCAGTACGTTATTTTTTTGATGTTATAATAATTGCAATTCTGTGAAAAGATGTTATTACAATCTTATTGACTTTTAGCAAGCCGTATGCTACAATAGTATTATAAGTAAATAAAGGAACAACAAATGAATAACAATTTATACATCATCAGAATCACTTATAAGGGCGAATCTAAAGGCTATTTGCACATTGACCACGATTCACTGCCTTTTGCGTTTAAAAGCCGTGAAGAAGCGTTTAAGAGCGTTCAGAAGCATATTAAGTCACAAATACAGGAAGGTTATGAACGTGTGTCTGAAATGCAAATTAAGAAGGGTTCAGATGAAGATAAAAACTATTCCTTCACAATCACTTATGAAATTGAACAATTAATCATTATGGACTAATAGCAAGCCGTGTGATAATCTAATAATAGAAAGGAACAACAAATGAAACTTTATTTAGTATGGAATATGACAAATTACGGTATTGGTTACACCTTTTACGGAATTTGTGACACTTATGAAAAAGCCGAAAAGTTATATAAGAAGGCTTGTAAAGCAGTAGGTGTGAACCCTGAAACGGGTTGTAGTGATGATTTGGACTGTGAAGATTCAGTCAGAATTAGCACTGTAAACTTTATCAAATAAGAAAGGAATCCTAATGAAGCAAATCACCGAATTTCTTATAAACAAATTAGACGGTAATCACTGTAACCAATATATTTTAATCTGTGACCCTGATGATATATGTGAAGAAATACAGAACACGTCACTATTAACAGGTGATAAATACATTTCAGGGCTTAACCCTGATGAACCTGTACGGATTGTGTCAGAATCAGGCGAATCAATTTTAGACAAGGTTACAACAAAATCAGGTGTACTAATGTCTTTTATCCTTGATGAAGAATCAAAATTTATTCTGCAGAAGCATTTTGAATACATCTGTTTTGAAACGCATAGTACAATCTGTCGTTTTCACACGCACTGTCATCATTTGACCTGTCAGATGAAGCACAGACAAGAATTTTATACAAACGTACAATTTTATCAAGGTGAAGAAAGGTTACAATGGCACGATATACAATAAACGTAGATGACGAATTTAAAGTCCGTTATGAAGAAATAGTAAAGGAAAGGCAGGAATTACAGAAATCTATTAATGAACGCTTAACTAAATACAAAGGCAATATGAAACGTCTGTCAAAAGATATGTTCTATAAAGAAGATTCGTATAAATTCGTTATGTTAGGTATAGAACTTAACGATATTAAAGATAAAATTTTTAAACAGGTGGTAGTGAAATGGACGAAAACGAAAAAAGAATCATAAAGGATTATATGTCGGCTTTAGCCCGTAGGCGTTGGGCTAAAGTTTCACCTGAAGAAAGACAGAAGCATATGCAAGAAATTGCAAAAAAGCCACGTAATAGAAAAAGGATTAAGGAAGATGACAAAGATTAATGAAAATCATATGACGGCAAGAGAATATGTAACTGCTATTCACCTTGCTATGGGCTTTATAGAACATTTTATTGATAAAAAAGAAGTTTATAAGAAGTCACTTGATAAAGAAAGATATGAAGGTATTAAAAAGATAATACCTGAAATTCTTGAATTTGCAGGTGAAGAATTAGTAAAAATGTTATCTGCTTCTATTGAAGGTAAAAAAGAAACAGAATCTAAAACGAATTTGCGTAATATAGGTTGTATATACTTTTTTGCAAGGTGTTATATTTTAGGTGTACAGACAGGCGATATTGAAGATGAACGTGAAATTATGAATATGGATACACTTAAATACGTTTCAGAAATTGTTAAGCGTGGTGAAAAGTTTGATAAGTGGATTGAAGAAGATTAAATAATGGCAGTAATAGATATGAAAAACGAAAAATTATCACCTGAAGAATTGAAGTTTATGAAAAAACATCTTGCTAGGTGGAATAATAACCGTAAACAGGCAGGTTTAGACTTCACTTTAAGTGAACGTATAGCCAATGTTGAAATGTTATCGTCTAAACTTGAAATGAAGATAGAAAAAGAATTTATAAAAGTTTATGTTCTAATTACCGTCATTTCATTATCAGTCGCAATTCTGTCATTTTTCAGGTGACAGATAAAATAAATTAAAAGGGGTGTTCTTTATGAAAGTTAACTTAATGGTAACAATGCAAGGTGGGTTTGATTCGCACAAACTTTACGATATTATTTCAATGTTTGGCGTGAATTTAACTGATTTAGGTTCTGAAGTTTTGGTATATGGATTACTTGAAGTTTCAACGGCGAACCGTGTTGTATATCATTGTTCATTATTTAGTAACCTTGTCGCAGAAATTAAACAGGTTAAGGATAAGTAATATCCTGCAGGGGTAAATTGTTACCCCTGTTTTATTTGTGATATAATTACCTTGTACAATTAATTTTAATATATTACTGTACAACCTTTTGTTTATCAAGAATAAGCACCCCTTTGTTGTTCTAGGTGCTTATTTTTGTGTATAATACTTATGCAGAACAGTAATCATTAAAAGTGCTATATATGCACTTTTTCTTATATAATGAAAATATGGATAAATTATTTTGTACATCATTAAGTGCAGTAATATCTTATATCGTTTATCTTTTAGGTGGTTTTGATATAGCGTTACAATGCCTGCTTGTAGCGATAATTCTTGACTACATATCAGGAATCACAAAAGCCTTTATTACAAAAGAAGTTTCAAGCAAAACAGGATTCAAGGGGCTTTTAAAGAAAATTATGATTCTGTTTATCGTAATGCTTGCCGTGATTGTAGACAGGGTTACTTTAGATTCAGGGGCGATTCGTACACTTGTCATCTATTATTTCGTAGCAAATGAAGGCTTATCTATTCTTGAAAATTTAGGTCAAGCAGGTTTACCAATTCCGAAAAGCATTAAAAATGCACTTAAGTCATTGAAGGATTTAGGTGACGAAAAGGATAAAAAGAAAGGAAGCAATAAAAATGCCGTATAAACAAATTTTACCGTTTCAACCTGCATTAATGGGTAAAAAGGCAGGTTGGTGTTTACAGAACTGCCGTCAGGGTTTTAATATTCAGTCAGGCACTTTCCCTTCTGCCGTTATGGATAAAAATTCACAAATTAATAACGGTACGCTTCACCCTATGTCAGAACTGCCGTCAGATATATCCGTAGCAGTTTATACTTCAGGTATTAACGCTTATGAACACGTAGTAGTTTATGATAAAGGCACGTGGTGGCAGGACGGTTATAAAATTAACTTCCCTTCAGGTACTATTTACGGTTGGGGTGAATTTTGTGACGGCGTACGTGTTGTAGAATTTACAGATGTAAAGCCTGATAAGTCAGTTGATGAAGTAGCAAAAGAAGTCATCAAGGGTTTATGGGGTAACGGTCAGGAACGTGCAACACGCTTAAGAAATGCAGGATATTCTTATACAAAAGTTCAAAATAAAGTAAACGAAATTTTAGGCAGTCAGACGGTATATTACACGATAAAGTCAGGTGACACTTTAAGTGAAATTGCCGAACGTTTTGGCGTTTCGGTTGATTCACTTGTAAGCCTAAACGGAATTGAAAATCCTAATTTAATTTATGCAGGTGTAACAATCAAAATTAGATGATAGCGAATCAAACACTAGTAGCAAGTGACGGTTATGAAGTGGCTTTATTTCCACTTGAATACCTTTTTATGACTCAAGATGAAGGTGGTGACTATTCGCACTACGGAACGTATAACATTGATTTTGTCGGTTATAACGGTTCATCTGTGATTAATCAAGCACCCCTTTATGCACCTGTTACAATGCGTTTAATATCGTATATGCCTGAATATAATAACGGTAATGGTGAAATTTGGGTCAGTACGAATCCTGTTCATCTTGCTAATGGACAATTAGACTATTTATCTATTTGGGTTGTACACTGTAATAATCCACCTTATACATCTATTGGTACTGTTGTAAATCAGGGTCAGTTATTTTACCGTACAGGTGATTATGGTTATGCAACAGGTGACCACGTGCATATTTGTGTTGGGCAGGGTCAAAATCCATATTTAGTCAGACGTGCTTCAGGTAATACAGACTTATCAAACCGTATACATATGTGGGACGGGCTTTATGTAAATAACACGCCAATAATTCAGGGTTACGGTCACGATTGGAAGGAATACACTGCACCTGTAATTCCACCAAAAGTTTGGGGTAAAGGTAAAAAAGATAAATTCCCGTTTCCTATTGCTTGGGCTTCTTGGGGTTACCGTTGACAGATAACCCCTAATGTCGCACAATATTTATTTTGCGACGTTTGGTATATAATGAAATTATGACAGACGAAGAATTATTAAAAATCACTAGCAGTATTGAAGAAAAATTAGGGGCAGAAAATTCTGCCATAATTGCAGACGATATTGGCTTGTTGATGACGGGTAATGCGAATACGCAGAAAGCCCTACAGGATAAGGATAATAAAATTAAAGACCTTGAGAACAGGAACGAAAAACTTGTTCTGGCAAACGGAAATTTGATTAAACAAATTCCTGTTGAATCTGTAACGCAACCGAAAGTTGCAAATAAATCTTCAGAAAGTCACGAAGAAATATCATTAGCAAGTGCTTTTGATAAATCAGGTAAATTTATTAGATAAAGAAAGGATAAAATATGCCACCAAAGGGGCTAGTCACTGCACTTAACAAAATGCGTGAAATGTCTGTACAGGACGGTTCTGTTTATCATCAGTATATCCCTTATATCACTGAAGATACGACTATTTCTGAATTTGCACAGCCACTTACAGACGATAACCTAGATATTGTACGTAACGAATTTTTCGGACTGTTGAAGCGTATTGTTTTCACTTCAATTGAAACCCGTCTATTTAATAACCCGTTGAACTTCCTTGAAGGTGAAGAATTGCCACTAGGTTGGGCGGGTGAAAATATCCACGTTGACCCTGCGAAGCCTAATCAGTTTGACGGTGAAGATTTTGCAGGACTTCTTCAGAAGTATGAAGCACGTATTGCAACTGAATATCTTGCAGTAAACAGTGACCTTCAGTATGCCGTAACCGTCACCCGTGATAAAGCACGTTCTGCCTTCACTTCTTGGGCAACGCTTGAAGAATTTATTTCGGGTATTATCAACAGTCTATTCAACGGTGCTTATATCACCCGTTGGAAGCAGACGAAAGCCCTTATTTCTTCTGCATATCAACAGGGTGTTGTACGTGTAGAAACTGTTTCGGCAGTCACCAATGAAGCAACTGCAAACGCATTTGTTGAAAAGGCACGTTACCTAAACCGTATGTTTACTATGCCTTCCACCAATTACAGTGGTTGGAACAAGAAGTATGCAAGTGACGATACTAAACTAAAAATCACCACTTGGTGTGATTCTTCAGATATTGTTGTAGTCCTACGTGCAGACTATGAAAGCAAGATTGACGTTATGGCACTTTCCCGTGCGTTCAATATGGAATACGCAGACTTTATTGCTTCACGTGTTGTAATTGTTGATAATTTTGACGAATACGCAGATGACGGCACTAAAATCTTTAACGGTGATGATATTATCGGACTTATCGCAGACCGTAGGTGGTTCAAGATTCGTACGCAGTACTTCAATATGACCGAATTTTTCAATGCGAAGAATTTGACCTATCAGTACTTCTTGAACGATACCCGTATGTGCAGGTTCAGTCTATTTGCTAATGCCTGTGTACTAGCACTAGATAACCCTGATACTATTAGCATTTCGGGTACTGCAACCTGTGCAGAAGATGCAACTTCAACCCTAACTGCTACAACCTATCCTGTAAGTGCAACCGTAACTTGGAAATCAAGTGACGAAACTATTGCAACTGTAGAAGCAGGTGTAGTCACAGGTGTAAGTGCAGGTAAAGCAACTATCACTGCTATCAACGGTAACGCTTCTGCTTCAGTAGAATTTACTGTCACTGCAAAAGCAAACGGTGGTGGTGGACAGAGTGGTGCAAGTGATTAATCACTAAACAAAAATACCCCTTATCCTAAAAAGGGGTATTTTTTGATATATGGAATTGTGACAGGATTAATGCAAATCCTAATTCAAACTTAACATAAGATTTAATGTCGCACAATATTGCTATATAATAAAATTATGATAATATCACCCGAAACAGAAGTATATTTAATCAAATCACCACTTCAGGTTGACGAAGCACAACAATTAGATTTTGCGAACGCAACTGCACAGGCAAATTATTTCTTATCTCTACCAAAACTAGCCCTGATGAATTTAACTTATCAACGTGAAAATAATAGGTGTTTTGTTTCTTTTAATATTGAACAAATCCGTTCATATAATTACGTGATGTATAAAAATAAGCAATACGGTGATAAATGGTTTTACGCTTTTATTACAGGTATGACTTATGAAGGTAACACTGTTACGGGTGTTGATATTAAAACTGATGTTTACCAAACTTATCTTTTTGATTTTACTTTAAAAGAATCTTATGTAATTCGTGAAACTGTTTCGGACGATACTTTCGGCAAGCACTTAATTCCTGAATCACTTGACTACGGTGAATATATTTTGGATAAAACAGAACAGTATAAGGAACAATTGGTGATTCACGCTACGGCTTCACAGGTTACCCCTTCTTCAAAAACCCCTGTAATTGTAGTGCAGTGTGCAGAACGTTTAGGTGTAGCATATGAGTATGACGGACAGACTGAAGGCGAAGCAATTAATGATATGTATGTGATTGGTGGTTTACCACAGGGTTGTTGGTATTATATGTTCTACTGCGTTTCTGAACAGGTGGATATTTTAAGGCAGTTGAAAGAGTGGCTAGATTCTATCGGTAAAGGTGATGTAATCTTAAATATGTTTATGATTCCACGTCAGGTGGTAGATTTACAACTTGCCATTGTTCATCTTTACGATAAAGAAGGTCAAGTTTCACAATCTGTTACAAACTGTTATGTTGCAAGTGGTAATACCTACGCCCCTAAAAATATCTTTAATAAAACAATTCCTAAACTTAATAAATACGGCAGTTTTACCCCACGAAATGCGAAAACTTTAACTTATCCATATCAATATCTGCTAGTTTCTAATAACACGGGTGGTGTATTAGATTTTCATTACGAAGATTTTAACGGTGACCCACAATTTGCCTGCTACGGCTTAATATCCGTCAACAGTTCATTTGGCATTACGCCATTAAACAGTAAAAAATCTGATACCCCTGAAGTTGGTATTTCACCTGAATTTATCGTAGGTTCAACCCTGCCTTGTCTTTCGTGGCGAAGTGATTTCTATTTGAATTGGATTGCACAAAACGGTAATTCAATCAGAAATGAAGGTATGATGACTTATAGCGAATCAATGGGGCGTGTTGCTTCAGGTACGTTCACAGGTTTAGCACAGGCAGGTATGGCAGGTATGGCGTTAAGTGCAGGTGCAGAACTTGCAGGGGCGTATATCAACGTTTCAGATTGGATTGAAAAAACGCAAGAAAAGATACGTCAAGCGAAGGCTATTCCTGATTCTGTTAAGGGTAACTTAAGTGCAGGTGACCTTGCTTATTCCCTTCAGTCTATTGGTTACAATTTCTATAGATACAGTATTCGTGAAGATATGGCACGAAAAATTGACAGGTATTTTGATGTGTACGGTTATCGGGTAAATGAGATTAAAACCCCGAATACCAAAACACGCTTAAATTGGAATTATATTCAGACACTTGGTGTTCATATTGACGGCGATATACCACAGGAAGCAATTGCAGAATTAAAACAGATTTATGATAACGGCATTACAATTTGGCACAATCCTGCGAATTTCTTGAATTACAATGTAAGTAACGCAATAGTTTAATAAAGAAAGGATACCGTGAAAAGACCACGTACAAGGCAACAAGAAGCAGTATGGCTTAATGACCGTACATATATTGATTACCTAAACCGTTTGAAAAAAATTGCCACTTCAATTTTTGAGTGGAAGGGCTTGCCTGATTCAATGGACAGTAGATATATAGAATACTGTTTATTCGCTTTAGGTCAGTGTGCTTTTCTTCACACGCCTGATTATGGATTTGTAAACACTAAATGTACTATTAATGGTAACGTGAATCTTTACGGACTTCCTACGGCTTTAAACTGTTATTCTTATGGTGAAGTTCAGTATAACCGTAATGTTTACAACGGCTTAACTAGTCCTGATAAAGATATAGATACAGAATGTATTTTGGTAATGAATACTTTTGACCGTTTACCTACGGTTACCACAATGGAACTTTTCGCTTATCGTCTATATGAAGCCGAACGTACAATTGATGTTTCTGTTAAAAACGCTAAACGTTCACGCTTGATTTTGACTAATGAAAATCAACGCTTAACCCTAGAAAATATGTTTAGGCAGTATGATTCAAATATTCCTTATATTTTCGGTGATAAAGATAACTTTAAAGCAGGTTCAATTGAATCAGTAGATATTTCATCTGCCTTTATCGCTTCAGATGTAATGAAGTATAAAAAGGAAATTTGGAATGAAGCCTTGACCTTCTTGGGCGTAGATAACTTTTCAGATAAAAAAGAAAGGCTTATCAGTGACGAAGTTGATACAAACAATGAAGTAATCAACTTAAACTTGATGTCATTTTTAGCACCACGTCAGGAAGCCTGTAAACAGTTTAATAAAAAGTACGGTATGAACATTGAAGTAAAAGTCAGAAGTGACCTTGAGAACTTTATCAAGACTTATGCTTCATCTGTCGCAGAAGAATATCATCAAGACGTGGTTGATGACTTAAAAGAAACTGAAAAAGGGGTAATTACAAATGGCTAGTTATACACTATCTTTAAGAGAACTTGAAGCAGTTGAAGGGCGTGAAAATTTAATTACGTGGTTCACAGATTATGAAGTTTCTGATTATTTATCTAATGAACAAACGGCAGTTATTGCAAAACGGGGTTGGACTAAAGAAAAATTAGCAGAACATATTATAGATTCATATTATATGCGTGAAATTGGGCTTGAAACGCCTGCACTATTTAAATTGAAACTTAAAGTCGCTATGCGTGAAATTATGGAAGAAAAACTACCATTAATTTACACGGCTTGTATTGAATATGACCCTTCAAAAGATTACGAAATGAAAACCGTTACAACGGGTCAGGATACTTCAAAACAAGATGTAAACGGTGATTCTCTAAATATCCACAGTAACACGCCACAGGGTCAGATTAATAAAGCAGATATTCTAAACGGTACTTATGCTTCTGATACAGACGGCAGTGAAAATAATTCACATAGTAATACTGTAAATACAAACAGTAACACTTCAGAAACTACGGGGCATAATATATCCGTTTCACGTTTACTTGAAGAATACAGGGCTACAATTCGTCAGATTAATCGTGAAATTGTTGAAGATTTATCGCAACTATTTATCGGTATATATTAAAATAAAAGTAGAAAGGATATTAAAGTGGTTATAGATAAATTTACAATTACAAGTCCACCTAATACCTTATTTTCGGGTATATCCACGAATTATAAGGATAATTTAACGTATGTTGAATATCTTTTAGGTGTAATTAAGAAAATCAACGAAATTGTTGTTCAGGTAAATTCAAACACTGAATTTATTGAAGGTTATGACGAAAGAATCAATCAACTTGAACGTGAGATGACCCTGATTCGTGAAGAAATTACTGTTTTTGAAAATCAGGTAAATCAAAACTTCCGTGACCTTGAAACTAATCTAAACACAAAAATTGATTTACGTTTATCACAAATTCGTGACGAATTAATTTCGCTTCTTTATGAATTTAAAGCCGAAGCAAAAGCATATACAGATATTAAAATTGCACAGGTTGAAGCCGAAATTGATGAAATTCTAATCGGTCAGATTACAATTCTTGACCCTACTACGGGTATTTATAGCCCACTTCAGACTGTAATTAATAATATTTATGACACTACCCGTAGTGACGCTTTAACTGCCACTGAATATGACGGGCTTGAACTTTCTGCTACAACTTATGACGGTTATGAAGTCACGGCGTTTAATTATGACCAATTTGGCAAGACAATTTTAACTAATTAAAGAAAGGATAATAAAATATGTCTGCAACCAATCACACTACAAACTACAACCTTCCACAGTTCATTGGCACAGATAAACCTACTTGGTTAACTGATGTCAACGGTGCTTTATCTGCTATTGATACGCAAATGAAGGCTAATGCAGATTCTGCAAGTTCTGCTTCTGCTTCTGCAACCACTGCTAATACTAGTATTGGTACTTTAAGTGAATTGACCACCACTGCAAAAACCAATCTTGTTGGTGCTATCAATGAAGTAAACACGGGTATTTCTACTGCACAGAATACTGCAAACAGTGCAGTCAGTACGGCTTCAAGTGCAAATGATAAAGCAACCCTTGCTTTAAGTAACACTGCACTATTTAACTTAACTTCATTTGTTACTACGCAGGCTTCAAATTTTGTAAATGTTTCGCTATTTAATTCAATGTCGGGTAGTTTGACTGTTGCAACCAATACAGACGGTTCTATCTTCAAGGTATATGGTAACGTAGCATTTTCAAAAGATTTCGGTGAAGGTAAGTTTACTATTCACAGTGCAGTACGCCCTACTTCACAGTTTGTAATTAGTCCTGTTGGCTTTATTACTGAAGCAAGTGGCTATATTCGCCCTGTTGATGTAACTGTTAAGACAAACGGTGACCTTGAATTTAGTCTATATTCAGGTGCGTTAACAGGTACTTCAATGCTATTACCTGCCTGTATTTATTTTGCTAAAGACTTTGGCGATACCCCTACACCAAATAATTAATAGCAACAAAAAGTCACCCCGTTAAAAGGGTGATTTTTTGATGAATAATGAATAACGTATTTTAGTTAGGAAGATACGCAAGTTAATTATAGCACGTACTACAAATCCTTCAAACGAAAATGTCTTTTTTGTAACTTTTCATCACTTAATTGTTTACGTTCACGGGCTAAAATATCGTACTGTGACTGTAATTTAATTCTTTCAGAACCCGTGCTATTTCCTAAACGGTTAACAATGTTTGTGATTTTTTCGTTTAACTGTTTTTCGGTGTTCTGCATTTGTGCGTTTCCTTTTCATAAATCAAACAATTTGCCTGTAGATTTTCTTAAACTGTATTGACCTTCACCACGTCCTTGATTATGTATATCTGCTGCGTGTTTAGCAATTACAATACCATTATGGATTCTATCTGAATACAAATCATTTAAAGTTGCAGTATATCTGATTTTGTCATTACCTGCACCAAATAAACGTGTAGCAAGTACAGGTGAATTATCATTTCTATCTTCACCAAAACGGGTTCTATGAAATTTCTGCATTTTAGCCCCTGCGTTTCTTTACGTTATTAATATCACGGGCAATAGCCGTTTCGTGGTAATGGCTTGCAGGCTTGCCGTAATTAATACGTTCACGCTTGTACAAATTCCATTTTGAATCTAAATCAGAAGGATTTTTAACTTCAAGAATAGAATTTCTATCGTTTAACCTTAACTGTTTGCTTTCATAGAACATATCGTCTAATCCACGCCCTGAAGCAAGTTTACGCCCTGCCTTAAATAATGATGATTTTTCAAATAACATATCGTCAGTCCTTTCTAATTTTATTTTATCGTAAAATCAGTTTCTTTCAATATCACGCCACCCTTAACTTGCTTATATCTTAATTTAGAATCTTCACCAATTTCTTCAGGGGTAAAATTCGCCGTAGTAAAGCCCACATTGAAGTTTTTAAAATTAAATAATTTCGCTAATTTTTTCGGGCAACCTGCAACAGTTGGTACAATTTCGCCGTCAATTTCCTTGATATAGCATTTCTGCCTTAAGAATTTCGCCCGTGTTATATTATCCTGTTCAATATCCCACGCCCCTAATTTATACGGGTCAATTTCAATACCTGCATTTTTCTTCAATTCTTCAATGTCTTTTTGTTCAACTTTTGCGTAAATGGAATCCGTGTCACTGTAACAATAAGCGTCATAACCTAATTTTTGTTCAGACCAATCACGGACTTTTTGACTTGTCGTAATAGTTAAATATCTGCCGTAAGATGTTGTAAAAGTTGCAACAGGTAGATATACACTTTTCATTTCTTCTTCAACGCCCTGAATATAATGCAAAACGCCTTCACAATCAAAAACAGGTATTTTCTGTGAACCCTTTTTACTTGTCGCAAATTTACCGTAAATTGAGTTCATAAAAATCTTGCTTATACTATACATAGATTTATTACCTGCTTTTTTCGCAGAAGTCTTTTCTGCCGTCCAATGTTCAATGTACTGATTAAATAAGCCCTTCACGGCTTTAAACTTATACCCGTCTATATATTCAATAACTTCCACTTCATACTGTTCAAACATCAGTTTCAAATCCACGCTTGTAAGCGTGAGTTCAACGGGTTCACTTCCTGAATCAACCAAATATTCATTGGCTTTAAAATACATATTATGCTTAATCTGAATTGACGGGATTTTATCTTTTTTCAGTTTGAACCTGCATAACATTGTCTGTGTGTATAAGGGATATTCTTTATCTTCTTGGTATTCACCTTCAAAATACACGGGCTTGCCGTACGGCATTAAGCACTGTACAAGCCTACTAGGATAAAGACTGTTCACGTCTAAACAGATAATATTACCCTTTACCGTTCTACCCTGAATTTTCGGTGATACATAAGTGAAGCCACCCTTGTAAGATTTTCTAATTGCTTCATCTTCATCTGCTTCCAATATCGGGAAGTATTTATTAAAACCCCTGCACATTGATTTAAAACTAGCAAGGGCGTTAGAACCAATGGTAAGTTTATCATAACCCTGCTTGTAGAAAATATTTAAAGCACGTGCAACAATTTCTACGTCATTTCTTAAATACGCCACTTCTTCTTCTGTTAAAATATGACCTATCGGACGTTTAGCCTTGTAATCAATCTTAAGTTTAGATATAGGCAAGCCAAAATCTTCTGCAATCTTATCCACAGACATATTCAGAATCTTCATTGAATCAACAAACGTAACCTTGTTACATTTATTTTTACCCTTCACGGTAAAATACACGGTGATTTTATAATAAGCCCCCATATCACTGATTAATGAAGTGTAAGTATTATCTGCTATATCTTCTTTATTAATCACGTGCGTAAAGCCGTTACTATTTAACCACGATAATATAAATGATGAATCAAATTTTAGGTTATGAAATGCAACTGTATAATTATTTTTTTCATCTGCACACCACGCCATAAAATCATCAATATTATTACCGTACTGAAAAGAATACGTGTCATCAATAGCACAAATACCAAAAGCCCAAACACGGCAATCATTTTCGTCAACCGTAGTTTCAAAATCTGCCGTGTACTTTTTTGTGATATTGACTTTCGCCACCTTATTTTTTCTTTCTTCTTAAATAGTAATAATGCTTTAAAATGCTAGGCATTTTCTTATCTAATAGTTCAATATAATCACCATAGGACATTGAAAACTGTACGTCATTTTCTTTTTCACGATAATAATTCATAATCGTACGTACAGTGTCATCAGTTTCAATCAAATCTGCAATTTCATCTTCAGTTAACCTATCAAGCCTACGCTTCAACCTTTCCTTCAATTTCGGGTCAAAATAATAAACGTTATTTTGTTCACCTAATGATAAAACGCCGTAATCAATGGACTTAAAGAAATTGTCTACTGCCGTACGCCTGCCTAAAGCCATACGTTCAGGGGTTGAAGTTGCATAATTAAGTGATTGAAGTTTAGAGTATTCAAGATTCTGAATATTCTTCTGTAAGCGTTCAACCTTATGTAAACGGTAATCCTTCAAGCCCCTGTCAAATTCAGGCTTATTGATTCTGTTAAATTTCAATTCTTCAACTTTACGTGACTGATTAATTTCACGGTTTTTATATTTTGCCACTGTTTTTGTTAAATTAATACCACCTTTAGTCTTATACACTTCACCTTTAGTGGTAAAATTATTCATTTCACGAATACGCTTATTTAAGCCCGTAGGGTTATTTTCAAACGCTTTCGCTATTTCTTTTGCAGTTGGGGCTTTCGGTAACGCCCCTTTTGACACGCCTTTTTTGATTAAAATTAAACGCTTATCACGATAATTTTTCACGGCGTGGCGTAATTCTTTCATTTTATCGTCACTTATCACGAAAAATTCCTTTCATTAAAAAAGCCACTGCACGAAGTTTAAGATAATAGTGTGGAGTATTTATGCTTAATTTATTACAGTGGCTTAATTATATTATTACGCTTTAATCTTTACAGATAAAGCCTTTTTACCGTTTTGCACGTCTTTCTTATAAATTTCAAACGTGTGTTCAGTAGTCCATTTATCAGGCGTACCTAGAACACTGAAAATCTTGCTTAAAGCGTAGAAGAAATAGTTTGAAGTGGTAACATAAGTCTTGCCGTCTTTATCAAATAGAATAGTACGGTGCTTAATACGCTTTTCGCCTTCAGTTTCCTTTTCGTACTGTTGGATAAATACGTCTTTAATTACAATTTCTTTTGGTGCAACGTCATTTAGAATAAAATCACAGTTTTCTAAAGCGTTTAGAAGTTTAATCTTTTCTTCATCAGAATTTGCCTTAATTGAAGTGTAAGTAGGCAAATTATTACTGTTAAAGATTTGAATTTCACTATTTTCCATAGTTTGAACCTTTCTTATTTAGTTTGAACCTTTTACTTGCAAGTTACTATTATAATATGAAAGTTACGAAGTATTCGCAAGTCTTGAAATTTGATATTTTTGATTTTGTAATATACACTACAATTAGGATAATAAAACGTTTAAAATTAATGCTTGCTTTCTTGATATTCAACGGTGAAGAACCGTCAAGAACCTGTTTGTGCTTTGAACCACCATTAGTTACGCTTATTATCCGATACTCATTTATAAAGCCGTCTGTTTCGTCTGGATAAGATATTATGACGGCTTTTTTGTTGAAGGAAAGGAAATTATGCAAGTAGATAAAAGTATATTTTATGATGTTAAGCCCCTGCTATCACGTAACTGTTTCATCAATTTTATTGTCGGTGGACGTGGTACAGGTAAAACTTTCGGTTGTAAGAAATTCGTGATTGATGATTTTATCAAAAACAAACGGCAATTCTTTTATATCCGTAGATTTAATACTGAATTGGAATTGAGTTTAACAGGATTCTTTGAACAGTTAACTAAAGAAGGGCTTTACCCTGATTATGAATTTAAGGTTAAGAAAATTCAGAAGAATCTTTTTGCTTTCTATGTGAACGGTGAAATTGCAGGTTACGCCTGTGCGTTAACTACGTCACTTGTAATTAAATCTGCTTCATTTCCTGAAGTGTACAACTTAATTTTTGATGAAGTCTTGCTTGCACGTGGCACGTCATATCATTACTTAAAAAATGAACAAATTTTGTTTCTTGAGTTATTAGATTCAATCTTTCGTCTACGTAACGGCAGGTGCTTATTGCTTTCAAACGCAATATCTGTAGCGAATCCATATTATGATTATTGGAATATACGCCCAAAAATAGATAAGCGTTTTGACGTCTATCAGAACGGGCTTATTTGCTTGGAACAGGTAAGGAATCAGGACTTTATTGAAACGAAGCGTAAATCGCTTGTAGGACGGCTTATAGACGGTACTGAATACGGTGATTATTCAATTAATAATAAGATGTTACAAGATGACGGTGCATTTATTGCTTGGAAGCCTGCAGGGGCGAAGATTATCGGCACGTTGATTGTTGATAACAGGTATTTAGGGCTATGGTCAGATTACAGGTCAGGCAGTTTGTATATCAACGGGGCTTATAACCCGAATTGTAAGGAAATATTGGCGTTTTCTGCTTCAGACCATAACGAATCAACTTTCCTTCTTCTTAAGCAGAATAATTATCTATTTGAGAAGTTGAGAACTGCCTTTCAGTACGGTTGTTTGTATTTTGAAAACGAATCTGTTAAACATAACGTCTTAAAGTACGTTATAGGTTCATTGTATTAGTAATAACATCTTTTCACAGAATTGCAATTATTATAACATCAAAAAAATAACGTACTGCACGTTAGAAGCGTTTATTTAATTTGAATTACCCCTGTTAAATTCGTAAGTGGTGTAATAATGAACAGAAATCGGGGCTTGAT
>JAGBVS010000054.1 GCA_017630195.1 Bacteroidales bacterium
AATATCATCAAGGAGACATCATACGACGATATTGAGAAATTCTATCAAGACAAGGTACAGAACAGACCAATCGTCATCATGATTGCCGGCAACAAGAAAAATGTCGATATGAAGGCATTAGAGAAATACGGTGAAGTCAGGATGATTAAATTTGAAGAGATTTACAAGTGACAACAAAAAAATCCTCCGAGAAATCGGAGGATTTTTTATTTATAAAGTGATTTTAATTATTCACCTTTAGCTTCTTTTTGAGCTTTTTCGAAGTTTTCTTTCAATTCAGCGAAAACGTCTAAGTCACCTAAAGTAGTGCGTTCAACATTGTCGTTGATTTGTTTAACAGCGCGTTTTGTTGATTTAGCTGCTTTTTCTTTTACTTCTGTTTCAGCTTCGCGTTCAACAGCTACTTTATCTTCCCAAATACGTGAGTGAGAAAGGATGATCTTCTTGTTTTCTTTTGAGAATTCGATAACTTTGAAGTCGATTGTTTCGTCCATCTTAGCATTTGAACCGTCTTCTTTCTTGAGGTGACGATTTGGACAGAAACCTTCAACGCCGTAAGGTAAAGAAACTACAACACCTTTATCGCTTGTGCTGATGATTGTACCTTGTTGAATTGAACCGATTGTGAAGATGCTTTCGAAAACATCCCATGGGTTTTCTTCAAGTTGTTTGTGGCCTAAGCTGAGGCGGCGGTTTTCTTCATCAACGTCGAGAACGATAACTTCGATAGTGTCACCAATCTTTGTGAATTCTGCTGGGTGTTTGATTTTCTTTGACCAGCTGAGGTCTGAGATGTGGATTAAGCCATCAACGCCTTCTTCGATTTCTACGAAGATACCGAAGTTAGTGAAGTTACGAACTGTAGCAGTTTGTTTTGAACCGATAGCGTAACGTTCTTTGATGTTTGCCCATGGATCTGGAATGAGTTGTTTCATACCCAAAGACATTTTGCGTTCTTCGCGGTCTAATGTCAAAACTTTAGCTTGAACGTCGTCACCGATCTTCAAGAAGTCTTGAGCTGTGCGTAAGTGTTGTGACCATGACATTTCTGAAACGTGGATTAAACCTTCTACGCCAGGAGCGATTTCGATGAATGCGCCGTAGTCAGCAATAACAACAACTTTACCGCTTACTTCGTCACCAACATTGAGGTTTGGATCTAAAGCGTCCCATGGGTGAGGAGTGAGTTGTTTCAAGCCGAGAGCGATACGTTTTTTGTTGTCGTCGAAGTCGAGGATAACAACTTTGATTTGCTCGTCGAGTTTAACGATTTCTTCTGGGTGGTTGATGCGGCCCCATGAAAGGTCTGTGATGTGGATCAAACCGTCAACACCGCCTAAGTCGATGAATACGCCGTATGAAGTGATGTTCTTAACGATACCTTCGAGAACTTGACCTTTTTCAAGTTTACCGATGATTTCCATCTTTTGTTGTTCGATTTCGTCTTCGATAAGAGCTTTGTGAGAAACAACAACGTTTTTGTATTCTTGGTTGATCTTAACAACTTTGAATTCCATGATGCTGTCAACGAATACGTCGTAGTCGCGGATAGGTTTAACGTCGATTTGTGAACCTGGCAAGAATGCTTCGATGCCAAATACATCAACGATCAAGCCACCTTTAGTGCGGCTCTTAACATAACCTTGTACGATTTCTTGTTTGTCGAATGCTTCGTTAACGCGATCCCATGATTTCAAGATGCGAGCTTTCTTGTGTGATAAAACTAATTGGCCATTGATGCCTTCTTGGTTTTCAACGTAAACTTCGATCTTGTCACCAACTTTTAAGTTAGGATTGTGACGGAATTCTGATACTGGGATAACACCATCTGATTTGAATCCGATGTTGACAACAACTTCGCGTGAAGTTTTAGCAACAACTGTACCTTCGATAACTTCGTGATCACCGATTTGGCTCATTGTCTTTTCGTACATGGCCTCTAATTTCATGCGTTCTTCTGACTTGTAGTTGTCATCTTTTTTAGGATCGCAATTCCAGTCGAAGTTAGCGTCTGGTGTAGGTTTTACTCTTTTAACTGTTTTTTCAACAACGTTTTCGTTGATGATGTTTTGATTTTCGCTCATTATAATAATGATATTAAATTGTACTTAATAACCATTCCGATAAATTATCAAGGATTGTTAAACTTATTTCTATTTTAAGTTGTTGATATATAACTTAATAAATCAACTTCGGAATGAACTTAAAAACGAGTGCAAAAGTAGTAAAATTATTTAAATAAAACAAGACCTTTTTAAATAAAGTCTGTGAGTCTATGAGCTGATAAGTCAATGAGTTGTTTTTTTAACTTATAGACACATAAGACTTATTGACATATAGACTCAAAATTTGTATCTTTGCAACGCTAAAATCTTAATATCATGTTCCTGAAATTACACGCTGAAAATCCTAATCCTCGTTATATAAAAATGATAATAGATTGTCTAAACAATGACGGAGTTATCATTTTTCCTACCGATACAATTTATGCTATCGGTTGCAGTATCAACAGTACGAAAGCTCTTGATAGAATAGCTCGCATTAAAGGTGTGAAAAAAGAGAAAGCCAACTTCTCGATTATTTTCCACGATTTAAGCATGCTTTCTGAATTTACTAAACCTATTAATAATGATGTGTTCAAATTGTTGAAACGCAATCTTCCAGGAGCCTTCACCTTTATCCTCGAAGCTAATAATAACGTGCCTAAAATTTTTAAGAATAATAAGAAAACTATTGGTATTCGTATTCCAGATCAACCGATAATCACTAATATCGTTCGTGAATTAGGTTGTCCGATTATCACGACATCTATCGTTGATGATGACGAAATTTCCGGCTTTATGACCGATCCTGAGGATATTAATGATGC
>JAGBVS010000055.1 GCA_017630195.1 Bacteroidales bacterium
ATGTTGAGCTTCAACTTGTTGATAGATGTCTGTTTGTTGTTGGATAAATTCCATTTGTTGTGACATCTCTATTTGTTGCTGAGTCATCATCTGTGGATTTTCAACTTGACTGTAAGCAAGATTAAAGCTTAAAAATACAACTGCTAACATCAATGCTATTTTTCTCATAATATGACTATTTTTTGTGTTCTAACTGTATTATTTGAAATATTGCGTACAATGTATGTTGCGCCTTTTAAGTTGCTTACATTGATTCTGTTGTTGCTGCTTTCAACATCGTTGCTATAAACCATTCTGCCCATTACATCGATGATTTGAATTGTACCTTCAGCGTCAACGATGAGTTCTTCTCCTGATTGATATACGAAATTGCCGTCTGTTGCTGACTGACCGTTATCCAATCTGATTAAGAAACGGTTAGGATTGTCGTTAGCTGTTGCAGTGAATGTGTATGAATCGAGCAACATATTTGTTTCAGCGCCTGTCATGCGGTCAACTAAAGTTACGCTTTGGAATTTGCCGTTAGGTTCGATGCCGATTGTGTAGTTGCCCATTTCTTTAGCGTCGAAGAAGAGCTCAACTTCTTTAACGTCATTGTCGTAGCCTAAAACGCTGTATTGTCTGCCGTTATTCTTTACATAAATGTCAGCGATGCTTTGGTTGAGGTTTTCAAGTTTAGAGAAACCTTTTTCTTCTTTGCCTGAAAGCTTGATGATAACGTTGTTGCTGCCTTGTTTGCCAGAAGCTACAACATTGATATATTCAACATTTTCGCCTCTTGACTTGCTTCCTGCATTGTAAGAAATTGATGGATTTTCACCTTTAGCTTTAACGAAGAAACCATCGCCGACAGGAATTGTACCATTTATGCGTTGGATATAACCGCCTGTTGAATCTACTGTTGCGAAAGCTTCATAAACGTTTTCCACAGTGATTTTGCTCCAATCCATATCGAATGAGAATGGGTTACCGAGGAGGTGGAAATTAGCGAGTTCTTTACCTTCTGTGTATGTTACTTCTGTGAAATCGAAATTATCTTTGTTGTAAAGATAACCTGACAATGTAGCTGTTGTTAATGTTTCGTATGAAGCGAGGTAACCGCGGCCGTTTACGAATGCATCTTCGAAGTTGCCGTCTTTATGGTTGTTCCATTCTGCGCCTTCTTCTGCGCCTTCAAATTTATACAAGTCGTATGATTTAGGAGCCCAGCTAAGACCTGTGAAGTTTGTAATGCTTGAACTGTTGAATGGAGAAGCGATGAATTGCCATCCGTCTTCACTAACACCCCATTCTGATGGATTTTCCATATTCATATTGAATGTAGCATAAACGCTTTCGTTGCTTTGGAATATTTGTGCACCGTCGTTGATAACGAGTTTACCTGTTGTATATGTATAGCTGTCATAAACTTGAGTAATTGTACCTGTTACAGTAAGTTCTGCGCCATCATTGAGTGTGAGTGTTGCTGAACCAGCAATTTTCATATTGGCAACATTAGCTATAGTATTGAGGTTAGCGTTAGTTGAGATCATTACATTTTCTCCAGCTTGAGGAACTGCACCTGTGCTCCAGTTAGCTTCATTGCTCCAGTTATTATCACCAGCTGCATTTGTAAATTCTATACTTGCTTGTTTTTCTATAGGTGCAGACCAGTTGACTGCTGATTCAGAAGATATAGAGATTGAAGGGAAAACAACATTATCGATAGCTGTACATCTACCGTAATTAACATTTGTACAGAATGCAATATAAACTTGTTGATCTTCATAGCCAGCTAATGATACAGTTTCTTGAGACCATGCTATTGTATTATTATTATTGCTATATACTTCTGTCCAAGGACCTGTGGCTGATTCTGTTGAAACAAAAACTTTCAATGTATTTGTCCATGATGTAGTACTATAATTAGAAGTATAATAATCTGGTGAGTGACGATAGAATGTAAGTTGTGGATTTACAGCACCTGTCAAATCATATAAAGGAGCAACAAGATAGAAATCACCATATGCTGTACTACCATTACCATTAGTATTGCTATAAACCGCATAATTTCCTACTATTGGATATTGGTTATAAGCATAAGTTGTAGGTATCCAATCGTATGTTGAAGAAGTTTTTGTATGATAAATTGTCCAGCCTTCTGGGAGGTTGCCACCATTTTCAAAGCCTTCTGTATATGAATTAGAGATATTTACAGTAGCTGAAACGCCATATTCGTATGTTCCTGTTTCTAATGTGCTCCAGTAGTAGTCTGTAGCTGTTAATGAAGTAACATCTGAATAAATGCGTTGTACATTGCCTTCGCTGTCTCTTCTATATACATTGTATGAAGTAGCACCTTCAGCTGCTCCCCATGTAACATTGACATAGTCGCCTGATTCAACAGCTGTAACATCGAAATCAGCTTTTTGTTTAGCTTCTAAAACTATATCTAATGGCAATTCAGTTTGATATTCAATTGCAACATTTTCTATTACTTTTTCATTGTAATCGTAGTGTGAAACAGTAGCTGTATAATAACTACCTATTAACATATCACCTGTAAATTCGCCATCTTCGTTTGTAACGAAAGTGTATGTTTGTGGACGATCAAATCCATCGTAACCTACAATCGTAACTTTAGCTCCTTTAATAGGGTTTGTACCGTCTGTTACATTACCAGCGATTTGACCTTCGCCTGTTACTCCTGGATATACTTTAGCATTCTTAGCTGATTCGCCGAAACCATAATCTGCAGTAACAGCGTATGTTACATAAAGACTTTCCAAGTCGTATTTTAAGTTTTCAACTGTGAATGTTGTGTCTGTTATAGCTTCTTCATTTACTAATGTATATACATAATCATAAATTTCATAACTATAACCTACTTTGTAAACATTATAGCCAACAGCACCTTCAACCTCATTCCATGTCAATACCATATCTTCTCCTTCAACATAGTAGTATTTGTCAGCTTGTACATTTTGTGGAGCTATGTATTCTAAAGTGATGTTTTGTACATAATCCTGTCCGGCGGAAAGACCTCCTGTATATGAAGTAATGTAAACATATTTTTCAGTTGCATATTCTTTTGATATAACAACTTCTAAATTAGAATAATACCAATAAGGTGAACCATATACACATGGCATTGCCAAAGTTTTAGTTGCCTTACCTTCTGCGTCTGTATATAATGTTTCGACAGCTGGAACGAGTTGGTAATATTCGTCATAATAAGATTCTGTATTGAAAGCTACAGCAGCGTTTTCTATAGCATTGCCTTCAGCGTCTTTAACATTTACTACTAAATTGAATCCACCAGCCATCTTGACATAAACTGCTTCGCTATGTGCTGATTCGCCTAATGTATGAACAGCTGTAACAGTGATAGCGTTGCCAGGATTTACGTTGTGAGGAAGGTTTGTCAATTCGAATGATGTTCCTTCAATTGAAGTTGCATTAAGTTTTACTGTATCATTTACGTAAACATTGTATGACAAAGCATCTTCAGCTGCAGTCCATGTGAGTGTTGTTGTTTCACCTGGATATAATTCTGCGTCTGTCACTGCAAGTTCTGTAGCTTGGTTCAATGGAGTGATGAATGAATATACTTCACCTGCTGTTGTACCTGTAGCATTTTTAGCATTAACTTGCCAGTAATATGTTGTTTGATTTGCCAAAGCTTCTGTTTGGAATGAAGTAGCAAGTTCTGATGTCCAGTCAACAACAACATCTGTTGGAGGATTTGTTGTACCTAACAACACTTGATATTCGCTTGTATAATTACCGAATGTCCATGACAATTTAGGATTATTTTGTTCCATTGCGCCATTTTCAGGAGCTGTGTATGTAACAGATTCTGGAGCAGGAAGAGTAGCTGTCTCGATAGTTACAGAGAAAGCGTCTTCAGCTGCAGCAACGAGATAATATTCACCAGCTGGATATTGAACAGCATTGATTTGAGGTTCTGTGCTTCTTGATTTAGTAGAGCCGTCTGACAAACGAAGGTTGTCAATTTGGATACTATATATGTCAGAATTTTGATGATGCAAAGCAATATAATAATTACCGTATTCTAATCCTTTTTCTGTAAACTTAGCACCTAAATCAACTGTTAAATCTGACACCCAGGTTTGTGATGCTGGTTTTACCGTTTCAATGAGAACAAATTCTTCTCCATTTGTAGAAACTTTAACCATAACTTCATCCCAACCATTATATTCGCCATTACATTTAGCATCCATCGTCAGTTTTGAATTTGCCGTTACGGCATAAAGGTCTTTAGTTATAATGTAATTATCTGCTTGATTAAAATATATTCCATTATAATAATAAGAATAAGATATTATTGTATTACCTTTATCTCCATCTGAAACAATACTCCATGAATTATTATTACCATCATATTCAACAAGATTAAAATCTTCCAAGCTTCCATCTTCAAAATCATAGAAGAATGATGTTGGTGCAGTTGGAGCAACTTCAGCAACTTCACCTTCATAATTATTATTTGAAGAAGGTCCTATTTCGTTTTCTAAATCTATGTCACCTGCTTTATAAACAGCTGCTACTGCATTAGTACCTGTAACGTTTACTGTCAAAGTACCTTCGTTTTCCATTGTGAAGTGGTAAACAGCGTCAGGAGTGCTGCCTTCTGTTGCTTCGCCTGGGAGGATATAGTCGTCGTGTAATGTAGCGAAGTCTGGTGTATTAGTATAAGTGCCTTCTGTAAATGTTACATTTGTTGCAAGTTCAATAACGTCTGCCTGTTCTGGAGCGTATGCTGTTGCAGAAACAGGAATTTCTACAGTTGAAGCTTCACCTTCTATTTCGTATGAGATTACGATATTGCCGTTTTGAGTACCTGCGTATGAAGTCTCTGTCTTGCATGTTACATTGAAGACAATATTACTTGCTGTAAGGTCTATGTTTTCTGACAATACGAAGAAATCGTTGCTGCTTTCAATAGATGTAATATCAGCGCCAATGTTTTTTACCTGAACTTCAACTGATGGAGCAGTATATTTTTCTGACCAGTAGTTGCCTAATCTTATTACTTCTGCAAAGTTGACAGCTTCAACATTTGGAGTTACTTCAGGTTCAGCCTCTACAAAGAACTTTATTTGGTTGTTTTGTTTTAATGATGTTGTAGATTTGCCTGCAACATTTAACGGATCATAGTTTGTATAATCATTCCAATAATAATTTGCTCTAATATCATCTTTTGTATTTGCTTTGAATGTTGGAGCTACCACCCAAGTACCAGTATTATCGTCAACGCAAATCAAGATATTGCCGCCTGTATATTCAAATGCTTTGCTGAAAGCAATTTCACACCATCCGCTTGTGAATGTATATGTACCACTGTAAACCTTATCTTCAGCAGTCATATTAACCATATTACTACTGCCAGTGAAATTAGCTTTTGTTGTATTAGTGATATATACGTCTATATTTCTGCTTACTGCTGAACCATTGTTATAGAATGCTATTTTTGTAACATTGCCAGCACCGAAACCAAGTTCCTCAGCGGTATAGATTTGTTGTGTTGTTGAGTAATTATAGTATGTATATGTTGGAATAAATTCACCTGTTGCGTCACCTGCGCCAACTAAAACTTCTTTAATCAAAGGAGCTTTTGCTGTTGTTGCGCAAGCTTCATTTGATGCATCAGATTCTTTAGCTCCGCGAACGCCAGTTACAGTGAAGCAATATTGTGTATTTGCATCAAGGTCTTCAACCAAATAAGATGTTGTTGAAGTAAAACTAACTAATGTACCGTTTTTGTAAACGTTATAGCTCTTAGCGTTTTCAGCTGCATCCCATGTCAAAGATACAGAAGCATGGTCTATTGCTGTAGCTGTAAGATTTGCAGGAACTGCAGGTTCCAAGTCATCTTGTACTTCGCCAAAAGTGAATCTGATAGAAGGTTGGCGAGTACTATAAAAACCACCGCTTGCAGAAACAGGATTTGTACCATTTACATAGAAAGTAGCGTTTCTTGAAAGATTTTGATATGCGTTACCTGCCTGATAAGTATAAGTATAAGAACCTGTATTATCAGATGCCACAAGAAGAATATTACCTCCTGTATATTCAAAAGGAGTATCTAATTCAAAAGTAACCCAGCCGTCTGTTGGAGCAGTGCTTATAGCATCGCTATGGAAAACCATATCAGCGTCTGTATAAGATTCCCAGTTTGTCAAAGATGATGTAGTAGTGTTTTTCAAATAGAATGTAAGGTTTCTTGTTTGGGTCACGTTTACTTTGAAAGCGATTTTCTCAATTATACCAGCAGCATGATTGATTTCGCTTGCCGTGTAAACGTGCTGGCTTAATTGGTAGTTATAATTGAAAGCAATTGGATAACCGACTTGATAGCTTGTCGCATCACCTCCAATAGTTGCTACGTCATCTTGTGCTTTCAACAGACCTGTAAGTCCGAAGATGCACATTGTTAACAAAAAGATAAATTTTCTTTTCATAAGTAATTAGTTTTATTAATAATTATTTTTCTATTTTTTCTATTAAACTTTCTATTTTATCAATATTTACTCGTATTTCGCTATTTTTCAGAATATTATAACCTACAATTTTCTCAAAATAAAAAAACGGTCGCAAATATATGAAAATTTATTAAAATTTTGTAAGGGAAATCTTAATTTTTTTTAACAGATTTATTCCGTCTTAATGAAAAATCTGTGCAATCTGTGGTGCATGTACAATCTGTGCAATCTGTGCAATCTGTGGTTTATACCAAACGCGAGTGTTTAATAAGCCATACGTCCGTATACGTGAGATTCGTGTAAAGCGCAAGAGGGCTTGTGGCTTGAAAAGGAAAGTTCTTAATCAAAATTAACAATAAATCTTAAAATTTCTAAAAAATCGTAAAAAAATAACAATGATGGACAAAATTTCCGTGTAAAAGCCTTGACGTTTCATTTTGTTTGCTATAAATTTGCAAGAGAGAACAAAAAATACAAGTTTATGGAAAATAATGTAAAAAGCAATGGAGATGTCATCATCTACCAGTCGGAAGATGGTGCTACTAAGATCAATGTCAATCTTCAAGATGAGACGGTATGGCTGTCAATAGATCAAATGTCTGAATTGTTTCAGAGAGATAAATCAACAATTTCAAGACACATCAAAAATATTTTTGTTGAAGGAGAACTTAGGAATGATTCAGTTGTTGCAAAATTTGCAACAACTGCGGCAGACGGCAAAACTTACAAAGTTGATTATTATAATTTAGATGTAATTATATCGGTTGGTTATAGAGTGAAATCAATAAGAGGTACACAATTCCGCATTTGGGCTACGCAACGTCTGAAGGAATACATGATAAAAGGCTTTGTCATGGACGACGAACGTCTGAAAGGAAATCATGGCGGCAGCTATTGGCGAGAACTCGTAGATCGCATTCGTGACATACGAGCGTCGGAAAAAGTGATATTCCGTCAGGTCCTTGACCTATATGCCACAAGCGTTGACTTCAAACCTGATAGCATTGAAGAATCTGGTTTCAGGCTATTTCGATTTGGCGGAGATAAATGCGATGGAACATAAGCCGATGTATATGAAGGATTATATTAGGATGTTAGATAATCTTTTGAAGACAGGAGATCGTAAGGTCCTGTCAAGCGCAGGTGCAATGAGTAACGACAAGGCCGTTGAAAAGGCAATCGCAGAATATAGAAAATATCAAGTCAACACCTTGTCACCAGTGGAAGAAGCATATCTTAAAACGATTAAAGAAACATTGGATATAATAGAATCGTGATGGTAAGGAACTAAGGAACTTAATGAAAAATCTGTGCAATCTGTGGTGCATGTGCAATCTGTGTAATCTGTGCAATCTGTGGTTTATATCCAAACGCAAGTGTTTAATAAGCCATACGTCCGTATTGTCTTTACGTGAGATTCGTGTAAAGCGCGGCCCCTCTAATTCCTCTCAACTCTCTCAAAAAAAATTTTATCTTTGCAATATGTTAAATTCATATCATACAAAATGAAAATATCATTGATTGCACCGGCGAGGAAAGTCACTGAAGACGAAATGTCTTTCGCCATTGATTATATAAAAAACAGAGGATTTGAGCCTGTCTATGACGAGCGCCTTTTCGATTCTTACAACCAATTTGCTGGCAACGACGACGCCCGTGCGTCTCTGATCCAAGAATATCTCGACAACGACGACATCGATGCTATTTTCTGTACAAGAGGTGGTTACGGCACTGTCCGCATTATCGACAAACTTAATTTCGACAAATTTCTTAAAAAACCGAAATGGATTGTAGGCTACAGCGATGTCACTGTTCTTCATGCCAAGCTGCAAAGTCTCGGCTGCGAAAGCATTCATGCTACCATGCCTATCAATTTTACAGATAACACTCAGGCTGCCTTAGATTCGGTTTTCAACTTTTTAAAAGGTGAAAAAATATCTTACGAAATAGATTCAACACCTATTAATATATATGGAACAGCCGAGGCCGAATTGGTGGGAGGCAACATCTCTGTCCTTTATAGCCTGCTTGGCTCAGACATTTTCCCCGACACCGACGGCAAGATTCTTTTCCTTGAAGACTTGGATGAATATCTCTATCATATCGACAGAATGATGACAGCGCTCGTTCGTGCAGGTAAACTCGACAGCATAAAAGGCCTCGTCGTTGGCGGCCTGACAAAAATGCACGATAACAGCATACCTTTCGGCATGACAGCCGAAGAGATAATATTGGAAAAAGTGAGAGATAAAAACATACCAGTATGTTTCAACTTCCCGGCAGGACATATCGACGACAACAGAGCCTTGATATTAGGAAGAAAAGCCAAACTGTCCGTCGGTGAAAAGGTTACTTTGGATTTTGGAGATTAAATGTAAAATTATAACTAAAAAACTATTTCATGAAGGACGTTATGACTTTTCTCAATGGCGTTTTGGTCAACAACAATCGCCCTTGGTTTCAGGAAAACAAAGATTTATATCAGAAAGCGCAGAACAAAATTTACGCTATGGCAGAAACGCTCATCAGCGGCATCTCCAAATTCGATTCTTCGATAAAAAACCTCAGCGTAAGCGACTGCACTTATCGCATCTATCGCGACATACGCTTCTCTCCTGACAAACGTCCTTACAAAACACACATGGGAATTTATGTCTGCCCTAACGGGAAAAAATCAGGCCTCGCAGGATATTATCTTCATTTTGAAGGCGATGGAGCCGAATATATAGGATGCAACGGCTTGTTTACAGGTCTTTGGAATCCCGACAAAAACACTCTCAAAAGCATAAGAGAAGACATCTGCTACGACGGCGACGCTTTCGTAGATGCAATCAATAAAGCAGGCAATTTCACTTTAGACACTTCTAACAGCCTGACAAAGAATCCTAAAGATTTTCCGCCTCATCATAAACACGACACCTTATTACGTCTCAAACAATACAATCTCGTCCAAGAGCTGCCAGAAGGAATGCTCTATTCCGACCATCTCATCGAATGGGCCTTGGAAGAATTCAAGACATCTTTGGAGTTCAACAATCTGCTCAACAGAGCAGCAATGTTTGCAAGAGAGTAACGGAAACGGATGATGGAGACGGATTTTTTTCTAATAATATGCAGCAAATCTTTTTTATCATCGTTTAAAAATTGAAAAAACAAGAAGATGTCGAAATTTGAAGATTTGCTGAAACAATGTAAGAGACAGAACCCCCAGGCGATGTTGAAGTTATACAACATCTGCTGCCAGCCTGTCTATAACGCTTGTCTTCATATCGTCATGAATGAGTTCGACGCAGAGGAGATAATGCAGGATTCCATTCTGAAAGCATTCAGCATGCTCGACAAATTTCTTGGAACACAGAAGGATTTCATAGCTTTCGTCAAGAAGATAGCTGTCAACAGAAGCATCGACTGGTACCGAAAACATAGCAAAGAGCCTTTTTTCAAAGAGATAGAAAACGAAACCGACACCATATCCGACGATATGGAAGAAGAATCGTATCCTGTTGAGAAGATAATTGAGAAGATGGAACTTCTTCCTGATGGATATAAAATGGTTCTGAAACTGCATCTTCTCGACGAACTCGATTTCGTTGATATTGCTGAAATAATGAACATAAAAGCCTCGACGGTGAGGTCGCAATATGTGAGAGGTTTGGAAAAATTGAGAAAGTCTATAAGTCTATAAGTCAATAAGTTAAAGATATGAATATAGAAGATTTAATAAGAGATAAAAAAGAGATGTTCGAGGGCGAATTGTCCGATGGGCATCAGACTCGTTTCGCGATGAAGCTGCATTCTCAGATGAGAAGAAAGAATAATATACGTCGTCTCTGGCTTGGCATCTCGTCTGCAGTAGCAGCAGTGACGCTGCTATTACTTATGATGAATAATCAGGATATGATAAAACCGCATTTGTATCAGGAAAATGACAAAATTGTTGAGATGAGAAAAGTATATGAACAACAGATAGAAGAAACAGTCTCTCTTTTAGAAAATGTCTTGGTCAACGTAGATGATTCAACAAAGATGGAGATAAGTAAAGCGATAGAGAATCTCACAACAACTTCAGAAATATTCGCTGAAATTGCGCCACTTCCAGAAGAGAAACAGCTCGCAATAACATCGCAGATATATGATAGTCAATTGGAATCGTTAAATATTATATATAGAAAAATTAAAAGTAAGGAGGAATAAACATGAAAGCAAAAATTCTAACTTTAATATTCTGTTTCGCAACATTGTTAGCTTATGCAG